>JALSOA010000014.1 GCA_026986725.1 Acidobacteriota bacterium | reverse complement strand
AAAAAAAAAAAGCGGCTCAAAAGAGCCGCCAAAATTTTTCTAATTTAACTCTTAAATTATCTTGTTGCTGACAATGCCTCCATAATAGTATCCTGATAATCTCCAGATACCTTCAATCCAACAACAGGTTTGGGTGAGGTATAGGTAATGGTATCACCTGTTTCAACAGTTGCATTTTCAAATATATCATCCACAACAGCCTTATACCTTGACATAGCTCCGATAGTTATGCTCTTTTGATCTTTAACATTTCCATCCTTGTCCCTCAAGGTTAAAGTAACAAGTGTACTGTCCGTATTTGGATTGACAATACCTATGCCTGTCCAGTAATCCTCACCAGTCTTAATGTCAGGAATCACTCCCCACGACTGAGGACTTTCACCCAATGAATATCCGCATATTGCATCTTCGTAAGTGCCAAACAACTCAGCACCAACAAGTTTCACATCAGAATTGATTATTGCCCAGCAAACAGGTTTTGAAGTGTTATCAGGCAAAATATCCTTCATTAGAGTCTTAAACTTGGAGTAAGCCTCAAGTTCAATTGTTTTGTTACCAAGCAGTTGTCCATCTGCTGAATAGAAAGAGAAGGTAATATGGGCGGTCTGCCCTTCAACATTGTCAAGAACAAGCCCTGTCCAGAAATGATATGTTTCTTCTGGAATGTGTGGAATGTAAAGGGTTTTTGACGGAACATTGTTCATTTCAATTGCACCACCATCATGGCCTTCCTTAACAAACAATTCAAACCCTGAAAGTGCATTTGTGTTGGAGAATGGGTCTCCTGTTTTGCAGAATATGGTTCCCCAATTGGTTTCAACCTCTACATTATCAGAGAGCATTGTTTCAAAATCAATGAATATAGAGTAATCATTTCCAGTGTCCACTTCATTGCCTGCAATTTTTGCCGCTGTTGAATAACCGTTTGGATTGGATACATAGCCAAGTGATGTCCAGTAATCAACCTCTTCCGCAATGTGAGGAACATAAATTGTCCCTTTCAGTCTTGAAGAGATATAGCTTTCAGTTTCAAACCCATCTCCCTTAACTGTTGTATAAAGAACAACATATTTATCAGCACTTGCCTTTAATCTGTCGTAACTTGATTCAAAGGAAAGCTCTGAAACCTCAAAAGTACCAAAAGGTGGTACAGTGATATTCTTTTCTTCAACAACTTCGCCATTATCATCAAGGGCATCTATTGTAAGATGAACAGGTTCATTGAAAATGTTTACAACCGTAGTGGAGAGGTTAGTTACATTAGCCTTTAATTGAGAAAAACCCAATAATGTTGGCAGAGGTATAACTATCGAAGACGATTCAGATACATTGATTGTAAAAATATCGCTTACAGCAGTTTCTCTTTCATCATCAACCACCGTTACACTTGCAAAGTATTCTCCCGGAACTGCAAAAGTGTAAGCAAAAGAAGGCGAAGAGGTTACAATTGTATCGTTCCTTTTACCTGTAATTTCCCACTCATACATTACGATGTCTCCCCCATCAGGATCGTAAGCATCAACATTGGCATTAAAGGTAAAAGGTGCATTCCCTGCAAATTGATGCGCATCAACGGACCTTATGACAGGAGGTTTGTTCTCCGCAAAGGTTACCGAAACAGTGTGGTCTGAGAGTACATTGTGGAAGGTGTAAAAACTTACTCTTCCAGCACTCTGCCCATCAACAACCACCTCATCAACATGGTACCCCTGGTTAGGTGTAAATGTAAATGTCTGGTCCGACCCTGCTGGTACCTGGACAGAGCCAGAAGGACTTATTGTACCACCCTCACCTGCCGTTGCTGTAATTGTGTATGTATCAATTTCAAAATGTGCCTCTATTGTGTGATTGCTCGTCACATTATGGAATGTGTAACTTGATACAGCCCCAACACTTGCACCGTCAACAAGTACATCGCTTATGTGATAATTGGTATCTGGAGTTATGGTGAAGGTTATATCGCTACCACCTGAAACAACAATGTTACCAGACGGAGTGATAGTGCCGCCAGTACCTGCCGTCGCAGTAACAGTAAATGTACCTGCCGTGAATACTGCGTTTACAGCCATGTCTGACCTTACCGTCACAGTTAACGGGTTGCTGCTTCCAGATGCGTCACCTTCCCAGTGATCAAATTGATAGCCGCTTGCAGGGGTGGCTGTTATCTGTACATCCGTTCCATATACATAGAGATTGGAACCGCTTGGATTTACACTCCCGTTTCCGCCTGAAACTCCCACTGTCAATGTGTAACTGCCTGAACCTGTGCCAAGGTTGTCAAAGGTGTCCTGTGGATAACCGTCCCATTCAACCGACGGATCAAAGGCATCGGTTGCATCACTGTCTCCCTGGTGTATGTTCGGCTTCCTCCTTAATGTCATGTTCTTCGTTGATACTCCGTTGTTGCTCCAGGAACTGCCGGGATCTACACCTACCTGGCCTATGCAGTCTATTATTGCTCCGTTGTGTTTCAATACTATCGCATCGTCTCCATTAAATGAACATTCCGCTGTTATTAGATCTCCATACGCCTGCAAGGACGCATCCGCCCCATTGTACACTATTACATAGGTCCCAGCATCGTTTAATGTCCCTGACAGGTTTATTGTGTGATCGGGGCTTGAATGACCGTTGTTGTATATCTCAATACTGTATTCGCTTAAATCTACCGCATTACCCGTTTCGTTGAATATTTCAAGTGCCTTGTTGCTTCCGCTTCCCTCTATGTATTCGGAAAAATAAAGATCAGGGCCTGATGGGGCACTTGCCGTGAATACTGCGTTTACAGCCATGTCTGACCTTACCGTCACAGTTAACGGGTTGCTGCTTCCAGATGCGTCACCTTCCCAGTGATCAAATTGATAGCCGCTTGCAGGGGTGGCTGTAACATTGACAACCGTTTTATATTGATAATCGTTTGAGCCTGACGGATCTGTTGTACCAGAACCTGTTGCAACATTCACTGTTAATGTGTATAGACAGGTATGGGTTCCAAGGTCGTCAAAGTAATCCTGTGGTTGTCCGTTCCATTCGACTGAGGGGTCGAAAGCATCGTCAGTCACAGTATCACCCTGATGAATGTGAGGCTTTCTTATAAGGGTCATATCTTTTGTTGATACTCCGTTGTTTTCCCATGAATTTCCAGGGTCTTCACCAACCCTTCCAATACAGTCAACAACATTTCCGTTATGTACAAGAACCACTGCATCATCTCCATTGAAGTTTATTGAGCCAGTTGTCATATCCGCTTTGTTTAAAACAGCACTATCTGCATTTGAATTTGCTATTACAAATGTATCACCATCGTTCAGTGTCCCGTTCAATGATATTGTTGTTCCAGCAGAGGTATTTCCATTGTAATAGATCTGTATTTCATATTCGCTTAAATCAACAGCACTCCCTGTTTCGTTGAATATCTCGAGCGCCTTGTTGCTTCCGCTTCCTTCTATGTATTCAGAAAAGTAAAGGTCAGGATTTCCTCCGCCTCCGCCACCGGATGTAATAAAATCGGACTGAAATCTTGGATTTATCTGGTAACCTGAATCGTATGGTGAGGAGTTGTCGTACTGCATTATAATTCCAATTAAGTCAAAATCTCCCTGAGGGGTGTCCATCCCGTCAATCTCCCCGTCTTTGTCAATGTAAACGGTTGCCTGACCTGTGGAGTCCTCTATTGTTAGAGGTCCAGATGAGCCCTCCGGTGGGATTGAACCACTTACCACATGAACATTGTTTATTCTGACCAGTTTACCCTCATAGCCTTCCCCAACCTGACTGCAAGTAATTACTTCAGGAGATGGGACTGTGTCTGTTCCAACAACATTCATATAACCTGAAGATATGTCAAGTTCAAGTTTACCTTTGAACTGGGTAAGTTTGCCCTTTACCTCAACAACATCGCCTAAATTAACAACCGGCTGGTCAGATGTCCCGTTGTATATGTTTATTCCACAACCTGATGAATCCTGAATATAAATATCTGTTTTACCTGAAGTTCCGTAACAGTTTTCGGTTGGTGCTGTAACTATTCCCTTCAAAATAAAATTGTTGTTATTGTACTTATTTACACCGTTAGAATCGTTTGCATTGGTTCTTAAATCACATATAGGGACAAAACCAACCTGATAGGAGAATATTCCTTTAGTTGCAGTGTTGTTGTCATTGTCTGTTGCAACAATTTGATACTGGACAACAGTATCACTTTGAGCAGGGATCTGACCTTCATAGGTATCCCCCGATGTGTTGGTCATATTCACAGAGTTGAATGTATCTGAATTAAACTTTTTCCACTGTAAAACAACCGAAGCGATTGACCCGTTTGAATCTGTAACATCAACTGTAACTGTGACGGCATCTCCATTTTGAGGATTTGCAGGGTCAAGAGACGGATTTCCTATTGAAATTCCAGAACCTGCACCTCCCCCACCGGCAAGCCAGACCGTGAGGTTTAAGAATATTTGTCTATCAGTTACCCCTGATTCATTCCATCCATCGTAAAGATTGTCCCCTGGTTGGCCTGTGCCGTCATCACAGGGAGATGAATCTCCAACAAATGCAATTCTTCCGTTTCCGAAACGGCTTGTAGCAACCACAACATCGGAATCGGAATGGGAAGAATCCCTCCATATCTGAGCCCTTGCATTTGGGTTCGCATTTGTATCAACGCTCATTGATGCACCGGAATGATAAGCAATCCCTGTAACATTGCCAAATGGTCCGTTAAAAAGTGCGTCGTCCTCCGGCTCAGTTAAATTTGTTCTTATATCGGTAAAAGAGCCGCTTATGGAGTTGAGGTTGAATGTGACACCGAAAATGTTTGTTATCCCCCGTGGATTGTTGTTAAAAAGGTCATTCCAGATGTGAGGTGAATCCATCCCGTCATTGTTTCTATCACTTCCATTGTGGTCTGCAACAATAAACAGCCCCCCCCCGTTTTCAACAAAAGAGATAATCGCCTCTTTTTCACTGTCGGTAAATTGAATGTTCGGTTCAACACAAACAAACACATCAAAGTTTGAGAGGTCAAGGGGATTGTTGGAATCACCATAGGTTATTTGAGAGTTTTGAGGCAACTGCACTATTTCATAGTCACCTGTCTGCCAGAGTTCATACCCCCAGCTTGATATACCACCTATCCAGTCACTTTCAGATGTCGGACTGGCAGGGTCAGGGTATGGTTCGTCGTCGTCAATCTTCCAGTCAGCATTTCCTGCCGTTTGAGCCTTTGAGTTGTCAAAAAGGATCCGATAGGTTTGAGAAAAAGAGAATGTTGAAAAAAACAGGATTAAAGTAAGTACACAAAGCCTTAACATTGGTTTCATTCTAAAATTCATTTAGCACCCTCCAGTTATGGTAAATATTCTTCATATCTCCTTTTAAAACGGTACATCTATTATGTTAAATTTTTGTTAAAAATCAAAGTTTTTTTTTCCTAATTTGAAAAAATTTTTTATAACTTGAAGTATTTTAAGAAGAAAAAATTATTTTTTTTCAGGCAAAACAATATCAAGCCTATCACCGACCCTTAATTTCTCTTTCTTAACTGTACCGGATCTTAACTCCAGCACATAGCTTGACTTCATTATAGGCTGATACACTTCACAGGGTTCATGTTTACACGGTGGTGCATTTTCAATTATGTAAATGATCTTCCCTTTAGAATCAAGCCATAGAATATCAAGCGAAATGAAACAGTTTTTCATCCAGATCGCGTAAAAACCCGGTTCAGGATAGATAAAAAGCATACCGCCTTTTTCAGGTAATGTTTTCCTAAACATCAAACCTTTAATCCATTGTTCTTTAGTTTCAGCAAGTTCCACATTGTACACTCTTTTAGAAGGAAAGATTACCGTACCAAACCGCTCGGTAATTTTTTTCCCTGAGCTTGCAAACAAAAAAAGAGAAAAAATCAAATAAATAAAAAAAACTCTTTTAGAAAAAAACATTGTTAACCCTTTCAATTTGCTCCCTTGTTCCCATAACAAGCAAAACATCTTTTTCCTCAAAAACATAATCAGAATCAGGGTTGAATTTTAAACTTCCATTCCCCTTTTTTATTGCCACAATTAAAAGACCTGTTTTTCTTTTAAGATTTAATTGTGCAATTGTTTTCCCAATATAATCAGGGTATTTTGAAATATCAATTTCTGCAATTTCAAGATAAACATTTCCCTCTGAAAAAACATCAACCATGTTAACAAAATGAGGTGAAATAATAAGATTTGCAATCCTTCTCGCAGTTATGTCGAATAGATAAACTATTTCATCTACTCCGACAAGTTTCATCTTTTTAATAGATCTGTTGTCTTTTGCCTTTGCAATAACTTTTATCCCTTTATTTAATGCTTTTGCGGTTATAGAAAGAAAAATATTATCTGAATCAGAAGGTAAAGCCGCAACCAGAAAAGACGCTTTTTTCAAACCTGCAGCCTTTAAGGTTTCATCATCTGTTGCATCGCCTATTATGTGATAGTGGTTTTCCATAGCAGGGAAATAAGTTGAATCAACAACAACCACATCCTTTCCACTTTTTTTGAGAATCTCAGCAATTTTTGAACCGCTTTCCCCAAAACCGCAAACAATTATATGAGATTTCAGTTTTTTAATTTCCTTTTCCATCCTCCTCCCCTTCATAAACTCCTTCAATCCTCCCTCAACAAAGAAGGCAGAAACACTTGATATTGTGTAACCAATAAGCCCCATCCCCATAAGTATCAAAAAAATTGTAAAAACTTTTCCCTTTGAATCAAGATTAACGACCTCTCTGAAACCAACTGTGGTAAGGGTAATTACAGTCATGTAAAGGGAATCAAGGAAAGAGGCTTTTTCAAGTAAAATGTAACCTGCCGTTCCAACACTCAATATAACAAAAAGCACTAAAAAAGGAATGTACAGTACTGATAGAATTTTCTTTCTAAAAGTCATATATTGGCATTGTCGCTGAAGGGTGCATTGTGAACTTTTTTTTCATAAACAGGAAATCTATATCAACATCGTAATCTGCTCCTATTTCAACCTCACCCCTTCTCAATTGAATGTAAACATCATCTCTTGATAGAGGGATATTGAGTTCCCTCGCCTTTTTCAATATCATTCTGTATAGCATATCCGGTCTGTCTTTCAATTGATAATAACTTCTTGCCGCAAGATCAAGCTGGTCTCTTAATTCTTCATTGTTGTACAAAATGGGAACAACCTGAATCGCAAGGTAAACAATGTATGCAAATATTAAAAGATAGATCAAACACCCCAACTTACTTTGCCCTTTTTTCTTCATCATAATTTGCCTCCCCCTTTTCTATTAAAGGTTTTCCTATAATGTTCCTTAATTCATTCAGTACTCTATCTCTTTCCTCAAGAGAAAACCCTGTGGTATCAAGAGGTTTGTGAATAATCACCTCTATTGTTCTCCCGGGTTCAATCAAAACAGAACCTTTTGGCTGAACATGGTCTGGACCTATCAATGTCACAGGTAAAATAGGGATCCTGTGTTGAATTGCGGTTACAACCGGGCCTTTTTTTAATTTAACTTTAAAAAAATCTCTGTTTCTTATTCTTGTACCGGTAATTGCCATAATGTACGGGTGTTTTTTAAAGTACTTTGAAACATTCTCAAGTGTTTTTTTTGCATTTTGAATGTTTTTCCTGTCAATTGGAAAGGAATCGTAAAGCCTTAAAACAAAGCCAAAAAGGGGAATAAGCATAATCTCTTTTTTCATAACAGCCCTGAAAACAGGGGTAATTGCCTGAGCCAATGCGTATATATCAAAGTTGCTTAAATGATTAAAAGCAATGATATAGGGAGGACCTGACGGAAGGTTCTCCCCCCCTGTGACTTTCAACTCAGTAAAAGATGCTTTAAGCAAACAATAACTCCATAACTTTGCGAATCTGTTAAAAATACCATTCCTTAACTCATGAGGTAAAACCACAATAAACAGAAGCAACACTAACAAAACAAAGGTTAATCCTATAAGCACCGTGTAAAAAATAATGTTTATAATTAACTTCTTTAATAGCCTTAACATATTAAAATTTTAATTTAAAAAACAAAAATTTTCAATTAAACCTTTATAGCATGAACAAAAACATAGTAAAGAATGGCCGACAAAATACCTGTGAACGGCAAAGTTATCAACCATGAATACACTATGTCCCTTATTACCCTTAAATTTAAACCAGCAATACCCCTTGCAAAACCAACACCAATAACAGCCCCAACCAGGGTATGGGTTGTTGAGATGGGTAATCCCAATTTTGAACAAACAAGAATTGTTGTTGCAGCGGAAAACTCTGCTGAAAAGCCTCTTGAAGGAGAGATATCGGTTATCTTTTTCCCCACTGTTTCAATCACCCTGTAGCCATAGGTTGCAACACCTATTGCAATTCCTGCGCCACCAAGAGCAAGAACCCAGTCATAGACAACTGCATTTTGCTTTACAGCCCCCTCTTTCAGAACATTAACTATTGCGCTTAAAGGACCGACAGCATTTGCAACATCGTTTGAACCATGGGCAAATGCCACATAGCATGCGGTAATAACCTGCAAAAATGCAAAGGTTTTCTCCACTCTCTCCAGTTTTTCAGAGTACTCAAGATCTCTTTGCGATTTAACAAGTCTCAACACAAGAAAAGAGACAAAACTCACCATAAAAAAAACCAGAAAAGAGATCTCAATAGCCCTGTTAAAGGAAATAGATTTCAACTTCAGTCCTTTATAAATAACACTCATTGAAAGGACAAAACCAAGGAGTCCAATCAAAAAAGGACCCTTCTTTTTCAATTCATCAACTGGGTTTTCCCTCTGAAGAATGCTTTTACTCACGAAAATAAAGAGTATGTAAGCAAAGATACCACCTGCAATAGGTGATATTATCCAGCTTAAAACAATCTTTCCAACACCTGCCCATTTAACTGCTGTTGTTCCTCCTGCGACAAGACCAAAACCAATAACGGCACCAACAATGGAGTGAGTGGTTGATACAGGAAGCCCGTAATATGTTGCAAGGTGAAGCCACAATGCTGTTGCAATAAGTGCAGCAAGCATACCCAGAACAAAGTGAGAGGGCGCTGATGAGAAGATTGAAACATCAACCATACCCTTTCTTATGGTCTGGGTAACATGGGATCCAACAAGGTATGCACCTGTAAACTCAAATATCGCCGCAATTAAAACGGCCTGCCTTAAAGAGACAGCCTTTGAACCAACAGAGGTACCCATTGCATTTGCAACATCGTTTGCCCCCACATTCCATGCCATATAGAAACCGAAAGCAATTGCAAGGATATAGATTATTGTATTAAAGTCCATATCTCCCCCGATTATTTGCTTATCATCATTCTTATTCTGTTTCCAACCTTTTCACTTAAATTGGCAATATCCCCGAATTTATTGAATATTTTAGGCCACAAAAAAATTTCAGAGCATTTTAACTTGTCTTCTATCTCAAAAACCTTTTTTGCAAGCTTTCTTTGAACTATATCACACTCATGCTCTTTTTCACCAAGCCTGTCAATCATTTCAAATATATGCTTTACCTCGGGACCTCCGAATGCACTTTCAAAAGCAACATCCATTTCATTAACTATATTGAACAACTCCTCAAATGTCTCAACAACCCTGCCCTTAAATTCGGCAAGCAAAGGCTTAAACTCATCAGGGATTACCAGGTCTTTTTTCAAAGTGAGAAGCGCAGCAAAATCCTCGGCAGTGTCTGCTATGGCATCCTGACTTGCAAGAACTGACAGAATTGTTTGCTTGTTGAACGGGAGAAATATGGTAGTGCTAATTCCATTTCTTAAATTGTTTTTTATTATATCCACCTCATGTTCAAGTTTCGACACCTCATCAGCGTACTCCTCAAGTTTTCTGTTATCAGCCCCTGCAATAAGAAGGTCAACCATTTCAGCAGATTTAAAAACACATTCCCTTATCTTTTCCATTTGCTTTTTCAATGGAGAAAAAGGTGATCTACTGAAGATCTCAAAAATAGAAACGCTCATACAACCCTCCAGAATAATCAATAAAAAAGCCCCTCAAAAGAGAGGGGCAAAATTCTAATCAAGTAAATGAACAATAAGTCCGCTTTTTAACTTTGGCTCAAACCAAGTTGATTTTGGCGGCATAACCTTGCCTGCATCCGCTATTGCCATTAACTGCTCCACAGTAGTGGGGTACATTGAAAATGCAACTGCAAAATCACCAGAATCAACCATTTTCTCAAGTTCTCCTGTCCCTCTTATACCACCAACAAAGGTTATCCTATCTGATTTTCTTGGGTTTTCAATTCCCAGAATCGGTGCAAGGAGATACTCCTGCAAAATGTAAACATCAAGTGATTTTACCGGATCTTTTTCATCCACTATTTCAGGTTTGGGGGTAATAGAGTACCATTCCCCGTCAAGGTACATTGATATTTCATGAACCTTGTCAGGGGATTTTTTCCCTGTTTTTTCCACTTTGAAACTCTTTTCAACCTTTTTCAAAAATTCCTCTTTGTTTAAACCGTTCAAATCCCTTATCGCCCTGTTGTAGGGTAATATCTGCAACTGGTTGTGAGGGAAATAAACTGCAAGGAAGTAATTGTACTCTTCATCGCCGGTATGGTTAGGATTTTCTTTCTTTCTCCACTCCCTCACCTTTGCCCCTGATGCCGAGCGATGATGACCATCAGCAATGTAAACATACGGGATCTCATCAAAGAGTTTTTCAAGCCTCTCAATTGTTGCATCATCTTTAATTACCCAGAATGTATGCTCAACACCATCGTCTGATACAAAGTGGTATTCAGGCTCAGTTTTTGTAATTTCATTAACAATTTTATCAATCTGCTCTTTCGCTTTGTATGTTAGAAATACAGGGCCTGTGTTTGCATTTGTAGTGTAAACATGTTTGATTCTATCCTTCTCTTTATCTTCCCTTGTGAATTCGTGTTTTTTAATTCTATCTTCAAAGTAATCGTCTGCCCATGCACATCCAACAATACCTGTCTGGATATGATCCCCCATCTTTTGCATGTACACATAAAGATAATCCTTTTCATCCTGAACAAGGTAACCTTCTCTCATCAAGTTATCAAGGTTTTCCTTTGCTTTCTGGTAAACCCTTTCATCGTAAATATCTATTGATGGGTCAAGGTCTATTTCAGGCCTTACCACATGCAAAAAGGACAGCGGGTTATCTTTTGCAATCTCTCTTGCTTCTTCCGTGTTAATTACATCGTAAGGGGGAGAGGCTATTTTATCAACAAACTCTTTTACCGGTCTTACCCCTTTAAAAGGCTTTATCCTCACCATTTATTCACCCCTTACTTTATTCTTTCTTTTAACAGATCCTCCAATGTGGGCATTCCAATCTCCTGCAACTCATAGTAAACCCTTGTTGACGGTTTGTTTATGTTTATAACCCTTCTCAAATCAATTGGTGTCCCTATCACAACTGCATCACAATCTGAAGCGTTTATTGTTGCTTCAAGGTCTTTAATCTGCTGTTCACTGTAACCCATTGCAGGTAGTAAAATACCAATATCAGGATACTTTTCAAATGTTTCCGCAATCTTTCCTGTAGCCCATGGTCTTGGATCAACAAGCTCTGCCGCACCAAACTTTTCCGCAGCGACAGTTCCTGCTCCATACTCCATTCCACCATGTGTCAATGTAGGGCCATCCTCAACAACAAGCACCCTCTTTCCCTCAATTACGGCAGGGTCTTCAACAAAGATAGGGGAAGCCGCCTCAACTATCCTTGCATCAGGGTTTAACATCCTGATGTTCTGTCTTACTTCATCAATATCGAAGTAATCTGCAGTATCAACTTTGTTTATTACAATGATATCCGCAAGGTGTACATTTGCTTCACCCGGGTAATATTCAAGCTCATGACCCGGTCTGTGGGGGTCTGCAACGGTTATCATAACATCAGATTTGTAAAAAGGCATATCGTTGTTTCCGCCATCCCATACTATTACATCCGCCTCCTTTTCGGCCTCTCTTAATATCGCCTCATAATCAACACCTGCATACACAACAATACCCTTTGCAATGTGGGGCTCATACTCCTCCATCTCCTCTATTGTGCATTTATGTTTATGTAAATCCTCAATAGTTGCAAACCTCTGAACCTTCTGTGCAGCAAGGTCTCCATAAGGCATAGGGTGTCTTACTGCAACAACTTTTTTGCCCATGTTCTGAAGTATTTGACAGACCCTCCTTGTGGTCTGGCTCTTACCGCAACCTGTCCTCACCGCACAAACGGCAACAACTGGCTTTGAAGATTTTAACATTGTTCTGTGACCACCCATTAGCATAAAGTCAGCACCTGCTGCATTTGCAATCGCACTTCTGTGCATAACATAGTCGTAAGGCACATCCGAATATGAAAAAACAACAAGTTCAACATTGTGTTTTTTTACAAGTTCAGGCAGTTCATCTTCAGAGTAAATGGGAATTCCATCAGGATACAACTTTCCTGCAAGAGACGCAGGGTAAACTCTTCCTTCAATATCAGGGATCTGTGTTGCAGTGAAAGCCACCACATTGTAAGCCTCATTGTCCCTGAAAAAGCAGTTAAAATTGTGAAAATCCCTTCCAGCAGCACCCATAATAATTACATTTGTCTTTGTCATTATTCCTCCTCCTTTGAGAAAATGTTTACCAGTACAGACTGGGATATGTACATTAAATTTTTAGAATAATTTTCCAGAAGAATCAGATCCACAACATCAGAACATACCTCTTCTCCTATGCGCAAAGGCATTGGATGGAATATCAACACATTGCTTTTCCCTGTTTTTTCAATGAGTTTCCTGTTAACCGTATAACCTTTAAAATCCATTATCCTTTTTTCCCTTTCGTCTTCCATTCCTATCGAAACCCATACATCCGTCACTATTATATCTGCACCTTCAACATATTCAATATCATTAGTTATGCTCAAACTTCCTCCTGAATCTTTATTAAAGATATTGCATATATCAACAACCACAGGGTTAGGCTCGTACCCTTCGGGAGTAATGACAGTAAGGGGAATACCCATTTTTGAACAATAGAGCATCAAAGAATGACATGTGTTGTACCCGTCACCTATGTAAACAAAAGAAAGTTTATTGGCATCGTCCAGTAATTCCTTTACGGTGAAACCCACAGTTAATGCAACAAGGGGGATGTACATTCCACTCATACTGTTTATTACCGGAATTGAACCAAAGTTTGCAAAATCCTCAACATCCTGATGGGATAAAGCCCTGACAACAAGTGCATCAAGATAACAGGAAAGAGATCTGGCGGTGTGATAAATTGATTCTCCCCTTGAAAGTTGAAGTTCAGGAGTTTTAAAGAATATTGAAGCCCCACCCATTCTTAAAATACCACTTTCAAAAGCAAACCTGCTTCTCGTTGACTCCCTTTGATAATAAAGCCCTATAACCCTGTTGTTTAAAGCGTTTCTGTACTTATTGGGGTTGTTTTTAATATCTGAGGCTCTGTCAAATATATGCTCAATCTCTTTTTTTGATAGATCACCTATTGTGAGTAACCCACTCACGGTATTATCCTCGTTCCCACATAATCTATGTTACCCGATTTCTCAATCGCTTCAGCAGAAGTTATCAAAACCTCTTTGCCTCCATTTTTAATGTATTCAATTGCAGCCTCAATTTTGGGTTTCATACTTCCAGCAGGAAACTGTCCCTGTTTCAACATCTCCTCTGCCTCTTTAACAGTAATTTTGTCCAGCGGTTTCTGAGTGGGCTTACCGAAATCCATGTAAACCCTGTCAACACCTGTCAGAATAATAAATAGGTCAGCATTTAAATTTCTTGCAAAAAGGCTGGATGTATAATCTTTATCAATCACTGCTTCAACACCAAGAAGATACCCGGAAAGATCTTTTTTAACAGGTATCCCCCCCCCTCCTCCAGCAATTACAGTATAACCTGCATTAAGAAGGGTTCTAATTGCATCAAGTTGAACAATCTCAAGTGGCTTTGGAGATGGAACAACCTTTCTCCAGCCTCTTCCCGCATCCTCTTTCATGTGCCATTTTCTGGTTCTCATTAGCTCTTCTGCCCTGAATTCAGGATAAAAAGGACCCACTGGCTTTGTGGGGTTTTTGAAAGCAGGGTCTTTGTCGTCAACAACAACTTCTGTAATAACAGTTGCAACTCTGGGCTCATTTTTGCCTGCAATCAACCTGTTTATCAATGTTCTCTCTATCATATACCCCATACTCCCCTCTGTCATTGCACCACATATATCAAGGGTATAGGGAGGGATTTCTCCCGATGCTCTTTCCTGCTGAATAAGTATGTTCCCCACCTGAGGTCCATTACCATGAACAATTAAAAGCCTGTACCCCTCTTTAATTATGTTAAACATCATACTGGCAGCCTTTTTAGCATTCTCCAGTTGCTCTGCCTGAGTTCCTTTCTGATCTGCCTGAATTAACGCATTACCACCAAAGGCAATTACCGCTATCTTTTTCATGTTTCACCTATTTCACCCTGAAACCCTCTTTTGCACCACTATCTGGAGTTAAAATAAATGGTTCACCATCATCCCCTGATGCGGCGAGAAGCATACCGTTCGATTGAACACCCATCAATTTTGCAGGCTTCAGGTTTGCAACAACCACTATTAATCTTCCAACAAGGTCTTCAGGCTTGTATTTTCTGGCAATCCCGGCAACTATCTGCCTGGTTTCCCCTCCAAGGTCAATTTGCAATTTAAGGAGTTTATTTGACTTTTCTATTTTTTCTGCCTCCAGAACCCTTGCAATTTTTAACTGAACCTTTGCAAAATCCTCTATTGAAATAAAGTCTTTTCCTTCCACCTTTTCAACCTCCCCTTTGTTTTTTTCTACATCCCTGAAGTACTCCTTTATATCAATCCTTGGAAACAGGTGTTCTTTTACGGCATTAATCTTTATGCCTCCCTCAAGTACACCAAATTTTAAAAATGTTATTGGTGAAGTTTCTATATCCCTGTTAAAACCTATCCTGTTCCATATCTCCTGTGATTTTTCAGGCATGGCAGGGGAAATGTACAGGGCAACGAGACGCAGAGATTCGGCAAGTACATACAGTACTGTGTCAAGTTTTCTCGCTAAAGTACTATCTTTTACCAGTTTCCATGGCTCAACCTTGACGATAAACCTGTTCAGGTGATTGAGAAATATCCAGACTTCCGAAAGGGCTTTGTGGAACTGGTAAGTATCAAAGTAACTCTCCCAGTTCACTCCACAGGTTTTTGCCAGAGATTCAATCTCCCTGTACTCTTCGGATTCTCTGTCAGGCTCAGGGATTACCCCATCTTTGTACTTTGCAATCATGGACAAAGTTCTTGAAACAAGATTGCCAAGATCGTTTGCAAGGTCTGAATTAAGCCTGTTTAAAAAAGCCTCGTCAGAGAAGTTACAATCATTGCCAAAAACCATCTCCCTTAAAAGAAAATACCTTAAAGCATCTGCACCAAACTGGTCAAGAAGGTACTGGGGTCTAACAATATTTCCAACAGACTTTGACATTTTTCCAGAATCCTTCAACCACCATCCGTGCGCATAAACTGTTTTTGGCAAAGGCAAATTGGCAGACATCAAGAATGCAGGCCAGTAAACAGCATGAAACCTTAAAATATCTTTTCCCACAAGGTGAAGGTCAGCAGGCCAGAACTTTTTAAACAACTCTGTATCATCAGGGTAACCAAGTGCAGTAATATAGTTAGAAAGCGCATCTAACCACACATACATTACATGCTTCTCATCTCCAGGAATTGGGATTCCCCACTTGAAACTCGTTCTTGATATTGACAGATCTTTCAAACCGGATTTAACAAAGGAAATCACCTCGTTTCTCCTGTTTTCAGGCTGGATAAAGTCAGGGTTTTGCTCATAAAACTCAAGGAGTTTTTTCTGGTACTTTGAGAGTTTAAAAAAGTAGGATTCCTCTTCAACATCCTCAACAGGTTTTCCACAATCGGGGCATTTGTTGTTTTTGGCCTGAAACTCCGTTAGAACTGCCTCACAGGAGACGCAGTATTTACCCTTATACTTACCAAGATATATATCCCCATTTTCTTTCATTTTATTAAAAAGGGCAATTGCACCTTTTATGTGTCTTTCTTCCGTTGTTCTTATGAAATCACTGTTTTTTATGTAAAGTTTTGGCCAGAGCTTTTTGTAATTTTCAACAACACTGTCTGCCAATTCAATCGGTTTTAAACCCTTTTCCTTTGCAGCCTTCTCAACCTTTAATCCGTGTTCGTCAGTGCCTGTTAGAAAATAAACTTCATAACCCATCAATTTTTTATACCTTGCAACAACATCCGCAACAACGGTTGTGTAAACATGACCAATGTGCGGCAGGTCATTCACATAATAAATAGGTGTAGTCACATAGAAGTTTTTGCTTTCCATACTCTCTCCTTCCACTCGTAGTTCATAATGAATTCTAATTTATAAAAAACTTTGTTTCAACAAATTTCAGGTAATAAATCACATAATGCGAAAAATATTTGTCACTTTCCAAGTTTGAAGTTAAAATATTTGTATGAAGTTCCAGAAAATAAATAAGTATCAAATAATTGACATTATAGGTAAAGGTTCAATGGGGGTTGTATACAAGTGCATTGATACTGTTTTAAACAGATATGTTGCATTAAAAACAATGAATATTCAATTAATGGGCGATGAGAACCTTAAAAACAGATTTTACAGGGAAGCAAAGATCCTTGCTGAACTAAATCACCCAAACATTGTTCAGGTGTATGAATTAAAAGAGTATGAAAACCTATGTTATATAGTGATGGAGTATGTTGAGGGCGAAAGTTTAAAACATGTTATTGAAAGCAAAAAACCCCTCTCAACAATCTCAAAACTGGAGATTGTAAGACAAATTGCTTCAGGAGTTTCTTATGCCCATTCAAAGGGGGTTATACACAGGAATCTGAAACCTGCAAACATCATAATTAGAGAAGATGGTGTTACCAAAATACTCGATTTTGGAGTGGCAAAATTAAAAACCTCTTCCATAACAAGCAAAGGCTCCGTACTTGGAACAATTGCATATATGGCTCCAGAACAATTAAAAGGAGAACAAATTGATGAAAGGGTTGATATATTTGCAATAGGTGTGATTATGTACGAGATGTTTTCATACAAAAAACCATTCAATGCAACCGGAATCACAGAGGTTATGTACAAAATAGTAAACAAGATGCCAGACTATATCCCTAGGGCCAATAAAGACATAAATTATATAATTTTTAAATCTCTTGCAAAAAACCCGGAGGAAAGGTACAAAAGTGCTGAGCAACTAATGGAAGCTGTGGAGGAACTTATAAAAAAACAGAACATAAAAAAAGAAAAAATAAAAAACAAAATGGATTTCAGCATAACCACTCAAATTAAAAAGGTTCAAAAAGAAATTGAAAAGATGAAAGAACTGAGAAATGAAATAGAAGAACATCTTTTAAATGCAAAACAACTTCTGAAACAGGAAAAATTAAAGAAAGCAATTGAAGAGGCAAAAGCAGTTCTGGAACTTGATAATGCCAATCAGGATGCAGAAGCAATTATTGAAAAAGCAAACAGGTTGTTAGTGTTGAAGCAAGAAGAAGAAAAGATGAAGGCAAAGTGGGTTAAAGAAAGGCTCACAGAAGCAAACCATCATTTTAACAGTGGTAATCTGATAAAGGCCTGTGAAATCAGTGAAAGTATTTTGAAAATTGATCCTTCAAACCATGATGCAAGGGTGATAAAATCTATCTGTATAAAAAAGATAAAGGAATTTCTCAAAAGAATTGAATAAAATAATTATTTTTGATTTAGATGGAACACTCGTTGATTCAATAGACGATCTTGTTTTAGCAGCAAATTTATCAAGAAAAAAGTTCAATCTAAAAGAACTTAACAGGGATCTGATCTCTTCCTTTGTTGGAGACGGGATTACCGCTTTTGTGGGAAGGCTTTTTTTCGATAGTGATGTCAGGGTCAGTGATGCTATTAGTGTCTTTAAAAATTACTATAGAAAGTATTTAACCTATAAAACAGAGGTTTACAGTGGGTGTATTGAGTGTGTTGAGAGACTCAAACAACACAACTTCATGGTGGGAGTCTTATCAAATAAAACAGAAGAGCTATCAAAAATGGTTCTCAGCAATCTAAAGGTATTTCACCACTTTGATTTTATTTACGGTGGAGACAGTTTTGAAGAAAAAAAACCGTCATCTTTACCTGTAAAGACAATAATGGAATATTTTAACGGAGATTACAGGAATTCATTTATTGTAGGTGATAGTTGTAACGATATATTGAGCGGAGAATCAGCAGGAATAAAAACAATTGGTACAACCTATGGGTTTAACAGAGATAATCAATTAAAAACATGCAAACCCTGGAAATTGGCAGATTCTCCAGATGAAGTGTGTAAAATAATTCTTTCATTTTCTTAAAAAAACCACAAAAGCGCCTTCACCGCCCTGAGACTTTGGGGCAACACCATAGTTTTTTACAAAATTAATACATTTACCTTTAAACAACTTTTCCACAAATGGCCTTATTTTTGCTCCACTTTCAGAGTGTTTCCCTTTTCCAGTAATAACAAGCACTCTTCTTAACCCGCTTTCAAATGAATTCTTTAAAAAATAACAGAGTTTTTCTGCCACCTCCTGTTTTGTCAATCCATGGAGATCAATTTTATCATCAACTTTTACATACCCTTTCTTTGGTATTTTTAGAAAAGAGACCTTCAATTCAATTTCATCTTTATTTACAGGGCTGGTACAACCCTCCATTGCTTTAATAAATTCTTCATACTCTTTTTCATCATCTTTGTTTTTTCTCACACCAAAGAGGTCTTCCCATTCACTATCGCTTATCTTTTTCATTTTTTTCTAAGTACAAGTATCATTCTCCACGAATCTCTCGTGTTATCAAGTGGTTTGTCAAAACGAAAAGAACCAAAAGCATTAACCAGCTCAAAGTGCTCAGAACATTTAACAAAATGGAGAATCTCCTGGTAAAGGTATATTCTGAACTTCTCCTCCATTTTTATTGTAAGTTGCTTTTTTTTATCCTTAATCCTTATAATGGGTCTGGTGGTCACAATGTGGGTCAATAAATTAATCTCACTTCTTTCATTGTCCCAATCAACCTCAACTTCAATATCTTCATTTAATTCCACCCAGCTATTTGATGTCGAGGGTTTGTTTGTAATAAATTCCCTTGGATGATTCATCTCTATGATGTAAAGCCCTCCAGGTTCAAGAACATTACCAACCCTATAAAGGTGCGATTCCACATCTTCGTTTCTCAAAAGATAATTGAATCCTGTTAAAAGATTTATAGCACAACCATACTTCCTGGAAGTCCTAAAAGAGACCATATTATCAATCCACAGATGGGCATCAACTCCGTTTAACTCAGCCTTCTTCCTTGCGTATTCAATCATTTTTGGGGAAATGTCAAAACCAGCGACTTCAAACCCTCTTTTACCCATTTCAACGAGATGGGATCCGGTACCACAGGCTATGTCAAGTAAAGAAAAATTATTGGATCTTGAGTGCACTGCAATTTGCTTTTCAATAAAATCACACTCAAGATCCAGATCTCTATAACCAAATGCTATATCATAGTATTCCGGATAATTGTACAATGTCATTAATTTTTAAATTAGCCTTCAAATTCCTCTGACTCTTCTTCACCTGCAAGATCATTTTCTATGCCCAATCTTGCACATGCACCAGCATAAACCTGCAGGGCAGCCTTTTTTGCTTTCTGTAATTCGGCAAGTTTTTGTTTTACTCTGGCAAGTTCCTCCTCAATCTGATTGTCAATGTCTGCAATCTCATTTTTCACATGTTTCAAAGTCTCTTCATAGAATTTCTTTTGTTCATCACTTAAAACACCCATAATAATCCTCCTTTAAAATTTAAATACAAATGTATCGTAAACTTTTACCCTTACTCCCTTTTTGGTTGCAGGCTCAAACTTCCACTTTTCCAAAGCCTTTTTAACCTCTTTATCAAGACCAAAAGGCCTTCTCATTCTCCTCAATATTCTAACCTCAATAACATTTCCGTTTTCGTCAATTAAAGCCTGAGCAATAATAATACCGTGAACCTTCATTCTCCTTGCTGCGAGTGTTAGTCTCGGTTTAACCTTTTTTACAGGTACAGGCTTTACAACATCATCGGTCAAAGGAACAAGATCACCGAGCTTAACCTCTGGCTTTGCCGGTTCCGCTGGCTTTTTGATTGCCACATTCTTCCTGGCTTCAGGTTGAGGTTCAGGATTGCTTACCTTATTGACCTTTTTATTTTGAGGTTTTTCAGTCTTTGTTGCCTGCTTTTCCTTAGTGGATGTGTTTTCTTTAGCTTTCTGTTGAGAAATAACATTATTCCTGGATTCATTGGTGTTCTGAGCAACCTGGACCGGTTTGTTTTCAATCTGTTTCTTTTGTTGTTTGTTTACGGTTTCTCCGCTTTTGTGTGCTTTAACCTTCCTATTTTTATTTGATTTAACCCTCTTTGTCGGGGGATTTTCAATCTTTTTCTTTGTTTCTGCAAGCTTTCTTCTCTTTTCCTCAATTATTCTTTTTTGTTTTGCCAATTCTGCTTCCATCTTCTTTTTCTGTTCTTCTATCTTTTTCTTTGTAAGTTCCTCAACCATCTTTTGTTTTTTCTTTTCAATCTCATTCAAAACCTGCTGCTTCTTTTCTTCAGTTGTCACACCAGCGTTTGCAGGTTGTTTTGAAACATTCAGACCATTTTTTTCTTCTGGCTGATTACTTTCAGGTTGATTGCTCTGTTCAACCTTTTTTGCAATTTCAGCTTTTTTAACAGGTTTTGTTTCACTCTTCTTCGAAGATATGAAGTATCCGATTATTGCAACGATTACAATTGCAACAATGGCACCTATAACCACAATCTTCTTGTTGCTCTTTTCTTCCTCTTCAATCTTCTTCATTTCCTCTTCTTCGTACTTTTTCAGGTCTTCAGGGTTTGGCACAACAACAGTTCCTGTGTTTGCCCGTCTATCAGCAATCTCTTCATAATCTTCAGAGTCAATATCCTCATCAGAAATTGAAAAATCCTCCTGATCTGTCTTATCCACACCAACCCCAGCTACAACCTCATTCTTTTCTAAATCCTCAACAACAAGTTTTCTTGCCAGTTCAGAGAGTTTTCCACTATCATCACTGTATAGGGCATTAACAAACTCAGCAACAGTCCTCTCATTAACCGTGTAAGGTAATGAATTCAAAATATTGAGTATATCCTGCTCCATCTCTTTGGCACTTTGATACCTCTTTTCTGGATCCTTGGTTAATGCCTTTTCTATAATCCTTGCAGTCAGTTTTGAAACATTGGGGTTTACCTTCCTGATTGGTGTATAATCAACATTTCTGACCTTTTCAAGGATGCTTATCTCACTTTCAGCAAGAAAACACTTTTTACCGGTAAGTGCCTCGTACATTACCGAGCCAAGAGAAAAAAGATCAGACCTCTTGTCAACTTTCTCTCCCCACGCCTGCTCAGGACTCATGTATAGAAGTTTGCCCTTCAACGCTCCAGCCTGGGTCTGGCTCGCCTTTGTTGCAGCCTTGGCAATACCAAAATCAACAAGTTTAACATCCCCTTCAACTGACAGGATTATGTTTTGAGGGCTTATGTCCCTATGAACAATGTGAAGGTCTTTATTGTCAAGCCCTTTCTTCCTGTGGGCATAATCAAGTGCACTTAAAACCTTTGATGCAACAAATAAAACGATCGGCTCAGGAATACTGCAGCCCTTCTCTTTACATTTTTTAAGGATCTTTCTAAGGTCATGGCCTTCCACATACTCCATTGCTATGTAAAAGGTATCTTCTATTTTACCAAGATCATATATTTGAGCGATGTTGGGGTGATTTAATTGAGCGGCAAGTTTAGCCTCATCAATAAACATGGTAACGAAATCTTCATTTTCAACAAGGTGTGGGAGTATTCTTTTGATTGCAACTATTTTCTGAAACCCCTGAACCCCTCTCCTTTTTGCCTTAAAGAGTTCAGCCATACCACCGGTTGCCACCTTTTCAAGCAAGAGGTAATTACCGTATTCAACCCCTTTTTCCTTCTTTTTCCCCTCTTTTTTCCTGACCTCTTTCTTTTCAACTTTCTCAGGTTCAGTCTTTTGTTCAATCTTTTCTGTTTCAACCATATCCTCTTTTTTTTCAGTCTTATCTGTTTTTTTCTTCTTCTTTTTGTCTATTTTTAAACCGGACAGGGTTTTCTCAAGTTTCTCTTCAACCACTGCCTCCACACTATCAATTTTGTCATCAATAAGATTATCAAATGGCTCTTCAGTAAAAGATTCTTCCACCTCGCTGATCACATCTCCAAAAAGTTCTTCAGAGGTAAAAATCTTTTCACCGCCCTCCGTTTTTTTGGTCTTTTTTACCTTCTTTTTGGGAAGATCATCAATTATCTTGCCCGAGAGGGTTTCTTCAATAATCTCCTCAAACCTTCTTTTCGCCGATCCCTTTTTTTTCTTTGGTTTGTCTGTGTTTTCCCTTTCACCCTCGTTAGATGATTTTTCACCAAGCATAAGCTCTTCAAGGGCACTTGAGTCTATGGAAAAACCAATCACCCTTGCGACCTTTTCCTTTAAAACATCACCTTCAACCGGCTCCTCAATAAACTCATCCACATGATATGTGTTTTTTGCAAGAACCTGATATTTCGGGCCTTTATGCACGGAGGCAACAACCACCACCTTTGTCTCTGGATGATGCTCTTTTATCTCTTTAATAACATCAAAACCAGATTTCCTGGGAAGCATCGGGTCTATTAAAACAAGATAGGGATTGGTTTCATTAAATAGTTTTAGAGCATCTTCTCCATTGCCGGCTTCAATAATATCTTCACCTATATCCTTGAGTAACTCTTTCCACTCTTTGAGTTTTTGAGGCTGATAATTAACAACCAAAATCTTTTTTTCCATACACTTACCCCAACTATTTTTTTTATACTATAACATAATTTTTATACAATTTACAAAAAAAATTTCTGAAAATCATTCTTTAATTTTTTTTGCAAATTCAAGCAATCCCCCTGCGTCCAGGATGTCCTTTTGAACGGTTGAAAAGGGTCTGGCACTAACCTCAGAACCGTTGTTTAAATTTTTGATCAACCCAGTTTCAGTATAAACCTCAATAACATCTCCTGATTGCGCCCGGAGAATCTCAACATCATTTGCTTCAAGAACAGGTAACGCCGAATTTATCGCATTCCTTTTGTATATTGCACCAAATGATTTAGCAATTATCAATGCAATACCAAGGGCTTTAAAGCAATCAACAGCCTGCTGCCTTGAAGAGCCTGAACCAAAGTTTTCACCGGCAATTATTATGTCTCCTTTTTTCGCTTTGCTTGAAAAGTCTTCCCAGCCTTCAAGGTTGTCAAGTGCGTATTTCCCCATTTCGTTTATATCTGTTATTGCAAGGTATCTGTTGTGAAATATCATGTCAGTGTCTATATCGTTTATAAGGTTTCCACTTTTATCAGTCAAAACCCATACCCTTCCCTTTATCTTCATAAAACCCCCTTTTGTTTCAAAAATTCAACAGGGTCTGTTATCTCTCCGGTAACCGCACAAACAGCGGCAACAACGGGGCTTGCAAGATAGGTATCACCATCACCCTGTTTCCCCTTAAAGTTTCTGTTTGATGTTGATATTTGAACCTCTCCTTTGCCAGTCATCCCTATCTGGCCTGAGGCACATCCCCCGCAGCCCGGATTTGATACAATAACTCCAGCCTCATAGAGAATGTCAAGTGTTCCATCTTTAAGCAATCTGCCAAAGACTTCCCTTGTTGAAGGGACAACCTTTGCCATTACCCCTTCCTTAACCTTAAACCTCTTAAAGATCTCTGCAGCGAGACTTATGTCCTCATACCTTCCGTTTGTACAGGAGCCTATAAATACAGAATCAACTGTTATTCCTTCAACTTCCCTCACATCCTTTACATTGTCAGGTTTTGGAGGACAGGCAATTTGAGGCTTCAGATTGGAAATATCGATTTCAATCACCTTTTCGTATTCAGCATCATCATCAGCAATAACAGGCTTTATTTCAGGGTTGTTTTTAACCTTTTTAAAATGCTCAATTATTTTTTCATCCGGCGTTATAAAACCTATAATTCCACCCATCTCGGTTACCATTGAAGACAGTGTGATCCTCTCGAAAAGGCTCATATTGTCTATGACTTCTCCATAAAATTCAATAGCCCTGCCCAGAGCACCCTTTGAGCCAAGTTGCCTTAAAGTAAACAGCGTTAAATCCTTTGCAGTAACCGGGAATTTATAGGGTTTTCCTTTGAAAATTATTTTAATGGTGGAAGGCACCTCAAACCAGGTTTTCCCTGTTTTAAACGCAAATGCTATATCCGCATCACCCATTCCCTGGCCAAAAGCCCCAACTGCTCCCAATATGTTCAAGTGTGAATCAGTGCCAACAAAGGTTGAACCTGGCCAGCATAACCCCTTCTCAATTGCCACATGAGAGCCTATACCTGAATCCACATCAAAAACCTTTATTCCTCTCTTTTTTGCAAATTGCCTGCAAAAGTGCTGATTGTTTGCATAGGGAATGGTTTTGGCAGGTGCAACCGTATCAAAGGTGAAAAAAGTTCTGGAAGGATCATCAACCTGAACATCCTCACCATAGTACTCGTATAATTTTTTTACCACATTGGGCCCGCCAAAATCCCTTGCTGTTCTTGTATCTATATCAAGCCATATTATGTTTCCAGGCTTAACCTCATCTTCTGTATGATTTTCAAAAATTTTCTCAATTATAGTTTTACCCATACACTCCTCTCTTTCCGGTTTTCCATAAAGATTTTACCTATTTTTTACAAAAAATCCATTCTATTTTTTTAAAGAAAGTAATTTTCAGGGTTTTCTTCCTATAACAGCGTTTTTTCCCATTTCCTTTGCCTGGTACATCGCAGCATCTGCCTCTGCAAGTAACCTTTTTTCGTTTGGGAAATTATCTTTTTCAAATGTAGCAACCCCAAAACTTGCCGTAACATTTATTGTTTTTGAGTTACAGAGTATTTCGAGAGATTCAATCAATTTTCTCAAAGAAGAGGCCTTTTTCATTGCTTTTTCAAATGGTGTGTTTTTTAATATTACAACAAACTCCTCGCCCCCATACCTGCAAAAGAAATCAGATTCCCTCACATGGGATTTTACCGTTTGTGCAACTTTCTTTAAAATCTCATCACCACACAGATGGCCAAATGTATCGTTGATTCTTTTAAAATTATCAAGGTCAAAAAATATTAAAGATAGAGGCAGGTTTGCCCTTTTGTGAAATGCAAATTCTTTCCTCAATAACTCATCCAGATAAGTTCTATTATAAATCCCCGTTAATCTGTCTTTTATCGCCTTTTCAAATATGAGTTTGTTGAGATCGAGGTCTATATCGTCCTGATATGCAAATTTAAAAGCACAGATGTCTCCGAGAAAAACCCTCTGCCCACTTTTCAGTTCAGCCTTTGCTACCCTTACCCCATCAATAAAGGTTCCATTGGTACTATCAAGGTCTTCTATAGTAATAAAACCATTTTCATTTCTAACAATGCAATGCCTTCTTGAAAGAGAAGAATTGTCTATAACAACATCGCACTCCTCTCCCCTTCCAAAAAGCACCTTTTTCTTCTCCTCAAGGTTTATCATTTTCCCAAAAAGGTCTCCAGAAATAACTATAATTGTGGGTGTTAACTTTACTTTCTGTGGAGATCTTTTTTTTAAATCCTCAGGTTTTATTATATCTGTGTAATCTCCTTTATCCATAACAAACCTTAAAAAAACTAATTTATATTCTTAATTTAACAAATTTTAACGATTTTGTCATTTTTTTTTGAACATGTTTAATCTGAGTAAAATAAAGAGCCTACAGTCAAAACTCTATGGGTGGAAGAGATTTTATCAACTTCATGGTAAATTCACTTTCAGGATTTTCAAAAACCTTCCCGGTTTCTCCATAATCAACCACTCTTCCTTTATACATTACAACAACCCTATCACTTAGATGCCTGACAAGGTTTATGTCGTGTGCAATAAAAATAAAGGTTATGCCTAAATCTTTATGAAGTCTTAAAAACAGGTTAACTATTTGAGCCTGTATTGAAACATCAAGTGAAGATACCGGCTCATCGGCCACAATGATGTCAGGATTAACCACAATAGATCTTGCAATTCCTATCCTCTGTCTTTGCCCCCCCGAAAGTTGATCGGGGAATCTGTCAAGAAAACTTAAAGGTAAATTAACAAGTTCCATTGCTTGTTTAACCTTCTCTTCTCTCTCCTTTCTCGTACCAATTGAGTGTATTTCAAGGGGTTCCATAATAATATTTTTAACTTTCATCAACGGATTGAAAGAGGTAAAAGGGTTCTGGAAAACTATTTGCACCCTTTTTCTATACTGTTTTAACTCTTCCCTTTTCATGGTGAATATATCCTTTCCTTTAAAAAGAATTTCTCCTCTATCCGGTCTCAAAAGCCTTAAAATTAATCTGGCAATGGTGGTCTTACCTGATCCCGATTCTCCCACAATTGAAAAAAACTCTCCTTCATTGACAGAAAAAGAAACATCGTTTACAGCAAAAAGTTTTTTCCTTTTAAAAAGCCCTCTCTTAAGAGTAAAAGTTTTAACGAGGTTCTTTACCTCTAATACAGGTGGCATCTAACCATCCTTCCATCCAATTTTTTTAATTCCGGATAACTTTTTTCACAGATCGTATTCTTTTTTAAACACCTGTCTGCAAAAGGGCACCTGTTTTCCTCAACAACCCTGTGTGGTACATTTCCGGGTATTGAGTCAAGAAATTCTTTCTTCCTTTTTCTTATAACAACACTTTTCAAAAGCCCTTCTGTATAAGGATGCATAGGATTTTCAAAAATATCCTCAAAATTTCCCATTTCAACTATTGTACCTGCATACATTACCATTACCTTTTCAACAAGGTTTTTTAAAAGCAGTATATTGTGAGTGATAAAGATAAGGGATAATTTATTTTCAACAACAATACTTCTCAATAATTTAAGTATTTCACTTTGAGTAATCACATCAAGGGCGGTGGTGGGTTCATCTGCAATTATCAGGTCCGGTTTTAGCATCAAAACAAGGGCAAGGTATATCCTCTGCGCCATCCCTCCACTCAATTCAAAGGGATATGCATTTAACACATATTCCGGATTTGATATCCTGACATTTTTTAGATAATCAATTGCAAGCATTCTTCCCTCTTTTTTTCTTTTTACAATTTTGTGCGCCATTAAACTTTCAATAATCTGGTCACCTACCCTGAAAACAGGATCAAAAGCACTTTGAGGCTCCTGAAAGACATAGCCTATCTTACCCCCCCTTAAATGACGAAGTTCTTTCTTTGAAAAACTGAATATACTTTTACCGCTAAAAGTTATATCACCATTAACTATTTCTCCTTCACCAGGAACAATGTCCAACAGGGAGAGTGATAAAACAGATTTGCCGCACCCCGATTCCCCAACCAGTCCCCATCTTTCATTTTTGTTTATAGAAAAAGACACATCTCTCACTGCAATAGTTTGAGGGAAAACAACTTTGAGACCGGATACCTCAAGCAAAGCCATCAGAAAAGATACTCCCTGTTGTACTCAAGGCCGAGATAATTGTAGGCAAGTCTGGTTACACACCTTCCCCTTGCTGTTCTTTCAAGAAACCCTATCTGTAAAAGATATGGTTCGTAAACTTCTTCAATGGTATTCTTATCCTCAGAGATAGAGGCTGCTATTGTATTTAAACCAACCGGTCCACCTTTATAATTCTCAATAATTGTTTTGAGTATTTTTCTATCTATCTCATCAAGTCCTTTTTTGTCAATTTCAAGACTATCAAGGGCATACTCCGCTATTTCAACGGTAATTTTCCCGTCACCCTTTACCTCTGCAAAGTCCCTTACCCTTCTTAAAAGCCTGTTTGCTATCCTTGGAGTTCCCCTCGATCTTTTTGCAATTTCAAGTGCACCTTCTTCATCAATTTGAATTTTCAAAATGGAGGCGCTTCTTTTTACTATTTGCACAAGTTCTTCAATGGAGTAATAGTTCAATCTGTGGATTATACCGAATCTATCCCTTAAAGGGGCAGTTAACAGTCCCACCCTTGTGGTTGCACCGATTAAGGTAAACGGGTTTAATTTAAACCTGTAACTTCTCGCCCCGGGACCACTACCGGTTACAAGGTCAAGTTGAAAATCCTCCATTGCCGGATATAGTATTTCTTCTATACTTGATGGAAGCCTGTGAATTTCATCTATAAATAAAACATCCCCAGGTTGCATTCTTGTTAAAATTGCTGCAAGGTCTCCGGCCTTCTCAATAACAGGTCCGCTTGTCACTTTTATGTTAACACCAAGCTCCCCGGCAATTATTACAGCAAGGGTGGTTTTCCCTATTCCGGGAGGACCGTAAAAAAGGCAATGGTCAAGTGCCTCTTTTCTCTTTTTTGCAGCCTCAATGAATACACTCAGATTCTCCTTTACGCTTTTCTGTCCTATGTATTCTTCAAGGGTTTTAGGTCTGATACTTTTTTCAAACCTGTTTTCCTCTTCCGTTTTTGCAAGATCCCTTATAATATCCATAATTATAGTTTATTACAAACCTTTTATTTTAACAATCAATTGTAACCAAGAAGCTTTTTTGCTATTGTTTTACCTTCTTCCACTCCAGGTTGATTGAAAGGGTCTATTCCGTAAAGGAAACCTGCCACTGCTGTTTGAAGCTCAAAAAGGTAAATCAACCTGCCCATATTCTCAGGAGTTATCTCATCCATTTCGTACAGTATTACAGGCCTGCCATCGTTCTCAAGTGCCTGAATGGTTCCCTCACACTCTGCAAACATAAGTTCCCCAAAAGTTTTCCCGGTGAGATAAGAGAACCCCTTATCCTGGTCAAAAGCAGGAGGAATAATCACATCATGCTTCTTTTCAAGCCTGAAGAAAACAAATAATTTGTCATCGGGACCCTCTTTGTACAATTGAACCTGAGAGTGCTGATCAGTAACACCCTTTGCAAGCACACCAGTTGCACCTATTCTTATTTCCTCCCCATTTTTTTTAACCTTCTTCCCCAGGGATTCAGCAAACAACTGCAGGTACCACTCCCCAAAGGTATACAGCCTGTCAGAATAGATAAACATCACCTTTATGTTTTTTCCGCCTGTATAAAACATATAATCAACAATTGAGCCTGTTATTGCCTGCTCAACACCCTCTTTTTTTTGTTTCAATGCCCCTCTCAAAATTGAACTCACATCAACTCCGGCATAATAAAGGGGGAAAATCCCGACCGGGGTAAGGACGGAGAACCTTCCACCAACATTTTGCGGAACCTCAAGGGTTAGAATATTGAAACTTGTGGCGAGTTTTCTGAGGTTACCCTTTTCAGGGTCAGTTGTTATAACTGTTCTTTTTAATGCTTCAACCTCTCCCAGGTTTTCTCTGAAAAGATTGAAAAAATATTTAAAAAGGGATATTGGTTCAACAGTTGAGCCTGATTTTGATATGACATTTATACATGTTTTTTGAGGATTTATTTTTTTTGATATGCTCTTTACCGTATCCGGATCAACATTGTCAAGAACTATCAATCTCCTCTTCAAATGCTCCCCGAAGCAGTTTGCTATCATTTTCGTACCAAGGGCAGAGCCACCAATACCAAGAACAAGAAGGGTATCAATACCATCTGGCAATTTTAAAGAGATAGTTTCGGCATCCTCTATGTACCTGCTGGTTTCAGGAAGGTGAGTAAAGCCTATTGAATTGTCGTTTTCAATCTCCTTTGCATACTTCAATGCTTTATCTTTTAATATTTTGAAGTGATCTGTACTTTTTATAGCCTCAAGTCGTCTTAAATCCAATTTTATTGCCATTTAAACCTCCTGATATTCTCTATTAAATTTGTTTATAGAGTTTCTGATTTCAAACTAACCTGCCTGAATGCCTCATAAGCCACAATGGCAACAGAGTTTGAAAGGTTTAAACTCCTTGTCTTTCCAGGCATTGGTATTCTGAAAACATTGTTCTTGCTATTGAATAATATCCAGTCAGGCAATCCAGTTGTTTCTCTGCCAAAAACTAAAAAATCCCCTTTATCGTATTGAGCATTCCAGTATATCTCATTCGCTTTCTTTGAAAAATAAAATATTCTGGCTGGTTTGTTTTTTTTAAAGAAAGATGAATAATCTTCATAAACATTTAACTTTAAATACTTCCAGTAATCCAGCCCGGCTCTTTTCAAGTACCTGTCTTCAAGGGAAAAACCAAGAGGTTTTATAAGGTGCAAAGTGGCACCAAGGCCCACACAGAGTCTCCCTATATTTCCAGTATTCTGGGGAATCTCAGGTTGAAACAGTACTATGTTAAACATAAAATTGACCTTTAAAACTAAAAAACTCAGGATTTTTTATTTCCAAATATTATCTTTCCTGCCGAACTTTGCAATACATTGGTTATAAACACATCTATTTCCTTTCCTATACTATCTTCCCCATCGTTAACGACCACCATTGTCCCGTCAACAAGGTAGCCAACAGCCTGCCCTTCCTCCTTTCCCTTTTTAATAGGGGTTATAGTGATTATCTCACCTGGCAGGGCCATAGGCTTTAAAGCATTGGCAAGATCATTTATATTCAATACCGATATGTCATTAACACTTGCAACCCTGTTTAAACTGTAATCATTTGTAACAACCTTGGCTTTAAATTTTCTTGCCAAAGCAAGAAGTTTGTGATCAATATCTTTTTCCTTTGCAAGATCCAATTCACAGAGAACAAACTTTATGTTTTTCAAATTTTTGAGCCTTTCAATCAATTCAAGTGCCATTTTAGCCCTTCTCTTTTTCAACTCAGTTCCTGTTTTAAAAATCTTTTCAATCTGATTTAATACAAATCTTGGCACCATAACAGTTCCATCAAGAAAACCTATTTCAATCACCTGATAGATTCTTCCATCCATCAAAGCAGAGGCGTCCAGTATTCTCACACACCCTCTGTACTCGGGAAGATCCGCATCAAAAAACAAAAACCTTTCGTTTCTTCCAAGGCGAATCCCCGTGATAAAAGAGAGGAAAAAAAATGCAATAGCAAAAAAGGGTATTAAGGAAAGAGGTACAACTCCGAGAAATTTCAACAAAAATAAGAAGGAAAAAAACAAAAACAATGAAAGAATGGTAAAGAAAACAACACCCGCTTTTAACTTTGAAAATAAAAAATCAAACAATGCAACCAGGACGATTAAAGTTAATAAAACAACCCATTGAGCCCTGAAAAAATACAACATACTTAACAAAATTAGATAACCGAAAATTCTTAAATAAATCATAATAACCTCACTTAATAAATAATAATCCCTCTTAGGTAATTTTAATTATACCCAAATTACCTGAATAAGGTAAAAGAAAAATCAGGTGAAGATCATTTCAAGGAAAGGGAGTTTAAAACAAAAATTATCTTTTGTTTCTATACATCTTTTTGTCGGCAGATTTCAAAATATCCTCCATTCTGCAAGATGGCTCAAACTGTTCCATTCCAATCGCAATTGACAAAGAAACACCTTTTACAGAATTTTTAATCAAATTTTTCAGATCCTCAAGCCTTTTCCCCATTTCGTAATCGGAGATACCTGGGCAAACTATAAGAAATTCGTCTCCCCCTATTCTGAACAGGCCGTCCTCTGCTCTGAAAACCTTTCTCATTGCTTCTGCAAGGGCAATAAGACATCTATCTCCCATTTCATGCCCCAGACTATCGTTGATCTTTTTAAACCTGTTTATGTCCACAAATGCTATACAACCTTTTTTATCTTTTACGCTTTCAAAAAATTTACGCAAAACCCTTCTGTTTTTCAATCCTGTTAAAGGATCAGCCTCAACAAGTGCCCGCAATTTCTCCTGATTTTTCTCAAGTTTACTATTAATCTCCTTTAATTCATTTACAACTCTGATTATCACTGCCAAAAAGAAGGAAAGGGCAAGGATAAACTCAGAAATAGAATCAAAAAAAGATATCCTGCTCATATAAACTGGAATACTGGTGTTAAACACCCAGGAAAAAAGTATAACACTGAAATGATGAAAAAATACAGTCCCATGGATGAAAAATCCAATTGCGATCACCCTGCATTCATTTAAAAATGTTCTGGAGCATTGATAGGTACTTAAGAGGAACAAAAAGGCAATGATAATGTACACAAAGAATTGAATTAATACCGGAGAAAAGAAAAGGAGAAAAAATACATTAAAAACCCAGACAGAAAGAAAAAAAACAAATGGAACACTAAGGATCTGTCTTCTTTGAGAAAACTGGATTGAGGAGAAAAATAACAAAATACCAAAAAGAATCTTAGATGAACCATACATTGCATAAAAAAACATCTGAGAGAATGTGCTGGTGTTTATAAAGAAGTTTGAGATAATTAGCACCATTCCAAGTGCAATTAAATTCAACGCCCAGCCAATTGTCCATGTTAAAAAAATCTTTCTCCTTGTAACCAACCAGGAAAGAAGGAACAATAAAAAAAGAGGTATGTTAATCATAAGTTGAATAAAAATTGACCATGCGGATAGTGTGGCATCAATGTGTAAAAAATCCAACATGCTAACCTCTGTTTATTAATTTAATGGATAAATGGTTAAATAGCAAATTTTTCAGGTGATGAATGGCACAAAAACAATTCTTAAAAAAACTTCTAACTTTATTATGTGAATAAAGTTTTTACCTTATTTCGCAATCTTTTTTCCCTCTTCAAAAGATCTGCATACAGAGGGGAACTTAATGATGTGTTTTTAATAGCAAGATCTGTAAATACAAGAGCTTTACTATAATTCCTTTTTTTATGCTCGTAAAACTTTGCAAGTTCAATTAGTGAAGGGACATCACCGATTCTTTTCCAGAGCAAAACCGCCTTTTCAAGTTCTCCAATCCTTTTAAGGCACATGGATGCAAGAAAGTAAGCGTCTTTTTTAAAATTTTCAGGAATGTTTAATTTAACAACCTTTCTTAAATATTCAAGCGCAGCCTCAAAATTCTTTTCTTTAAAATGCTTCCTTGCCTTCGCATGTAGAATATCCCACCTGCTTTCGTCACCCACCCTTAAAAAAAGTTTAAAAAGGGAATAAACATCAGTTAAATTATGTCTGAAAACCTTTTCCAGAAGTTTTTTCTCCCCCCTTAGCAAAAACTCTCTGTAAGCAAATGGTGCCATAGAGCCAGGCAAATCACCTTTTCTTGTAAAATTCAGTATATCTTTTTCAACATCAACAAGCCTGAACCCTTTTAATCTGTCTTTCCACACAAACCTTGAAATGTGGTAAAGGTCTATCTGCTCAATCTCAGGCTCACAGATTCCATTCAATGCACACCTTGTTCTTATAACAGGGATGTCAAAGCACTTGCCATTGTAAGTAACAACAACATTCTTCTTTGAAAATAAATCAATAACAGTTTCTATCAACCTGTGTTCTACCGACGGATTTGATACAAAGTACTGCCTTACAACAAACTTTTTACCCTTTAAAAAGCCAAGCCCTGCAAGAAAAACCATATTTCCTGCACCGTGAGAGAGCCCCGTTGTTTCTGTATCAAAAAAAACAGCCTCATTTAAATCAATATCTCTTTCAAAAAAGGGAAAAATTGAAAGATTCCTGTCAACATCAATTGAAAAGTTGTATTCCCTTTCAAAATTGAAGTCGGTTTTTTGCCTTTTACTATTTTTTTGCTCAAACCTTTTTAAACTATGTATATTTGAAAAATCTAAAGCCATTTTGCTATTGGATTGCCAACCTTTACATAATCCCCCGCTTTAACAAGAGGGGCAACCGAGCTTTCGGGGAAAAAAAGAAGAACCGTTGAGCCCATCATAAACATTCCAAGTTCTTCCCCTTTTTTAGCATAATAAGGCTCAATGTTCACCAACCCTTTTTTAGAAGAGCCTGTGTTGGTAATAAGCTCGGTAAAGGTTAAAGAAATTCTGCCAACATTGAATGCCCCGACCAGAACCATTAAAACCTCTATCCCTTCTTTTTCCAGAATCAGCAAAACCCTTTCGTTTCTGGCGAAAACCTCTTTAAAGTTTTCAAGAGAAAAAAGGTTTACAGGCAACAGTTTTCCAGGTATGTAAATCACCTTCTTTACAGTGCAATCAAATGGGAAATGGATTCTATGGTAATCTTTCGGAGAAAGATAAAGTTGAAAGTACATACCATTTGAAAATTTTTCAACCTCAACAAGGTTGCTTGTAAGGGAAAAAATAGAGTACTCCATACCCTTTATCTGAAAAACCCTTCCCTCTTTTGAAACACTGGAAACCTCAATCAAAAGACTGTCTGTTGGGCTTACAACAATTTCAGGCCTTTCATCTATAACCCTTGCACCTTCTTTCAATTCCCTGATAAAGAAATCAGAAAGGCATTTGAACTCGTCAATCCCTTTTTTTACATCCGACAGATCTATTTCAAAAAGGGACACATAATACCTGACAACCCACTTTGCAAAAAAAGAGGGTTTTTTTACCCTTGTAAACCTTCCAAACAGCCTTGAATAAAAGGGGTGGGATACGGTTTTCAGGAAAAACCTTTTTGCAAAACTCATACCTCTAATTCCTCAAAAACCTTCTCCGCCATGTACGAACTTCTTACAAGAGGGGAAGAAAACACATATTTAAACCCCATTTTAAGCCCAATCTCTTTCAAATAATCAAATTCATCAGGGGTATAGTATTTTTTAACTTCCACATTTTTCATAGAAGGCCTTAAATACTGACCTATTGTAAGTATGGATACCCCTGAATTTAACAGGTCTTTCATAAGTTTTTCTATTTCATCCATATCTTCTCCAAGCCCGATCATAAAGCCTGACTTTACAGGTATTGAGTATTTTGAAGCAACATACTCCAAAATCTTCAATGAGCGATTGTAATCAGCCTTTGGCCTGATCAAAGGGTAAAGCCTTTCAACCATTTCAATGTTGTGGTTGAAAACATTGAGATTGCTTTCCATAATAACATCAATACAATTAAGGTTCCCCGTAAAGTCTCCAACAAGCACCTCAACCTTCACCCCGGGGGTTAAACCCTTTATTCTTTCAACTGTGTTTTTTATGTGCAAAGCACCTCCATCGGGGAGATCGTCTCTGTTCACCATTGTCAAAACAGCATACTTAATTTTGTTTTCGTAAACAAACCGAGCCACATTTTCAGGCTCACTTTTATCCACAGGCAGGGGTTTCCCTTTTGGAACCGAACAAAACCTGCAATTTCTGGTACAGACATTTCCAAGAAGAAGGAAGGTTGCAGTACCCCTTTTAAAGCACTCACCCCTGTTGGGACACATAGCCTCTTCGCAAACAGTGTAAAGTTTCTTTTTCCTTAAATCAGACTTCACCCTATGCAGGTCTTTGAGCATTATCTTTTCCCTTGAAATCCATGGGGGAAGTTTCACTTTATCGGAACGAGCCATGCCTTTACTCTATCCTCTCTCTCAATCTTTCTCTTCACCTTCAGTGCTATTTTCTTTGAGTAAAAAACCCCTATCCTTACCTTGTATATGGTTTTATTTTTCTTTACCCTGTCTTTCTCAATAAAAACAGAATACCCTTTCTTTTCAAACCTCAATTTTAACTTCACCGCATCCTTATATCTGTAATAAGCCCCTATTTGAAGCATATACCTTATATCTTTTTTCTTTCTTGCATGGCTTTTTTGTCTTCCCTGCGAAAATTTGCTCACTTTTTTCAAATCGGGCTTCTTTTTTATGTTTTTCTCTGGTTTTTTCCTTGTTTTCTTTAAATTTTCTGATTTTTTTTCATTTTCTTTTAATCTATTAGAACGGAGTTCCACTTTTTTATTGTTTTTTTTCTTTTCTTTAACGGCTGCTATTTTTTTGCTTTCATCTGGATGAGAAGAAACATCTTCCTGTTCAAAAACCTGTTTTTCTTCATAAGAAGAATCAGATGATCTGTCTTCCTGTTCTATATTCTTATCAACCGGACAGAATCTTACCGTTGATTTGCTCCCCACCCATAATCCCAAAAAGAATGCAAGTGTTAATCCTATAAAAAAAAGTGTGAAAATTGTAAGATAAAGGCCTGAATCAATCTTTTCTTTCATAAACAGCCTTTTTTATTGAATCACTCATCTCCCTGCTGCAGTTTTCTTCTATAAAAAATATCACTTCCTGTAAAACACTTTCCAAAAATGACTTCGCTCTATCAACCCTTTCATTCGGAGGATAGATATACAGATTTCTGTAAAAAACCTCAAAATCTATATATCCGTATGCGGAAAGATCAATTTCTCTAATCAGTTCATCGTATCTCTCTTTGAGATTCTCAAAAACCTCCCTGTTCATTTTCTCAAAAAGAAGAGGATCAAAGGCGTTTAAAAGAGAATAAACAACTTCAAACTTTGAGTTATACTTTTTCAATAATTCCTCCACTTCCATTTCAATATCAACCTCCATAACACCAGAATCAGCAGGTTCAACAATAGAAACAAAACCACACAACTTCAAAATCAGGAGAAGTTTTAATGTTTCAAACTGGGTCAGATCACTGTAATTGCAGATTGCGGATATTGAGTTCTGACCATCAATCCACTCAAGAACACCCTGCTCCTCAACAGTCAAAGGTAAAACTTTGAATATCTCTTCCACAGAAACAATAAAATCAGGCGCCAGAGAGAGGTCTTTTATATGATGTTCAATAAGTGAGAAAAAGTTGTTTGCCTTTATCCCGTGATAAATGGCCTTTCTGTAATCTATGGTAAGATCCATGGGTATGTCAGCATGTTTTTCAAACTCAAGATTAGCATAAACACCTTCTTTTAAGGAAAAAACCTTCTCAAGCATAAAAATCATGTATTCGTTCAGGGCATGATAGAGTTCATCAACGGTCATAAATCCCTCTTCAATAAGAGTGTAACCAAACTTCTTACCCTCCACCATTATCTTCTCACTGGTTACTCTGTACTGCTCAACTGTTATCCTGTTAGTAAAGATAAGAAACTCTCCAAACCTTTCGTCCTTATCCGAGGATTGAACAAAAGAAACCCTCCCGTTTTTAAAATAAACCCTGTACTCTTTAAACCCTTCAGAAAAATAAAGAAGGGTTGTAAACCTGTGCTCACCGGCATCCATAAAGTATTTGTAAAGGTTTAAATGTGTAAATACCCCATTATCACTCATTTTCTATACTCTCCGGTAAAAATATACCATTTTTACCCTGCATCTTCACCATATACATTGCATTATCTGCAACCTTGATTAAAGCCTCAGGGCTATCCCCATGGTCAGGATATGTTGCAATACCAAAACTTGCGGTTACCTTAACATCCGGGTAATCTTTAAGAAAATACTCATTCTTCGTGATATTCTCTCTTATCCTTTCAGCAACTCTTTTAGCACCTTTTGAATCTGTATCCGGCAAAATAATGCAAAATTCATCTCCTCCAAATCGACACACTTTATCAATTCCCCTTACGGCTTCAATGGTTTTTTCCGCAATAACCTTTAATATTTGACTTCCAACAAGGTGTCCGTACTTTGTGTTTACCTCTTTTAAATTATCAAGATCCATAAAAATGATGGAAAACTTTTTATTCTTTTCCCTTGCTTTTTGAAAAACTATCTCTATGTACTCATCAAAAAATCTTCTATTGTAACAGGATGTAAGGTCATCAAGGGTTGTCAATTGTTTGGTTTTTTCAACATGAAGGGAATTGGTTAAAGCAGGTTCAATTTCTTTTAAAAAGTTTTCCCCTGTGAAAAGAAAATCATTTTTAAAGTTATTTTTGTTGACTTCAATAACTATTAACCCCTTTGTTTGTCTCTCCAACCAGAGGGGAAATATCAGGTAAACACATCCCTCGTTTTCAACTCTTTTCCCCTTTTCAATCATATTAACCCCATCTTGAAGAAGGGAATATACAAACTCCTGATTACAGAATTCCCCTCTTTTTATCTCTGATATCCCAAATTCAATCTCATCTAAAAGCAACATGGCATTTTCGCTTTTACTTAAATCAAGAAGAGTATCAACTATCAAATTTAACAATTGAGAAAACTCAAGGGTTAAACAAACCTCTTTGACAACCTTTAAAAGTGACTTTTCTCTTTCAAGAAGTTTATTTTTATACAAGGGGTTCATCTCTTTAAAGGCAAGGTAAACGGTGTCAGAAATTTCATCCATACCGTCCATAAATTTTAAAAAATCAAAAACCCCTTTTTTGTGAAAAACCCTGTACCAGCCATGGCTATATCCGTCCTTTAAAAGTATCACATTCTTAGCGAAAGAGAGAGATATATCAAAAATGGCAATGGCTTTTTCAATATTTTCTGAGCAAATCACAACAACAGTATTTTTGCTGAACTTATTGCTGTCAATACTTTCAAATTCTTCAAATTCAAAGAAATTTACTTTAAACCCTGCCCTTTCAAAGTAAGTTTGAAATTCTTTTCTTCTTTTTTTGTCCAGATCTACAAAAAATATATTCATTTAATTTTTCTTCTCTCTCCCTTTTTCAACAAAGTAACTTATAAAATCAATCGGTAATGGGAAAATAATGGTCGAGTTCTTCTCAGCAGAGATCTCCATCAATGTTTGCAGATACCTTAACTGCAAGGCCACTGGGGAAGATGAGATAATCTCAGATGCTTCGGCAAGTTTCTTTGAAGCCTGAAACTCTCCGTCTGCATGGATAATCTTTGCCCTCTTTTCCCTTTCAGCCTCAGCCTGCCTTGCCATTGCCCTCTGCATTGTGTCAGGAAGATCAACATGCTTAACTTCAACGGCAGAAACCTTTACGCCCCATGGATCCGTGTGTTTGTCAAGGATTGACTGCAAACTCATATTCAACTTTTCCCTGTCAGAGAGCAATTCGTCCAATTCAACCTGACCCAGAACACTTCTTAATGTTGTCTGTGCAAGCTGGGAGGTTGCAAAGAGGAAGTTTTCAACCTCAATAACCGCTTTAATCGGGTCGAATACCCTGAAATAAACAACCGCATTTACCTTAACAGAAACATTATCCCTTGTGATTATATCCTGCGGTGGAACATCAAGCACAACAGTCCTTGTTGAAACCCTTACCATTTTGTCAAATGGTTTGAATATAAAAATAAGCCCCGGTCCTTTCGGTTGTCCCAGCACTCTACCTAACCGGAATATTACTCCTCTTTCATATTCGTTCAATATTTTAATACAACTAAACAGATAGAAAATTAGTAGAAAAATCACGACAAAAACAGGATTCATTTTACACCCCCTTTATTTTCAAAATCATTTCTTCAACACCTGTAATTAAAACCTTATCCCCCTTTTTTACATTGCAATTTTCATCACATTCAGCATCCCAGTATTCTCCATTGAAAAACACCTTGCCTTTGCCATTTTCAAAATCCATTACTGCTTCAGCCTTTTTCCCCATAAAACTCTCTTTGCCTGTGTGTATTTTTTCTTTTTGAGATTGAACAATAAAATAGATAACAACGGCAAAAACAATCCCGAACAGAAGTGCACTGAAAATAATTGAAGAGAAAGAAAGATTAAATCCCGGCAAATCAGATTTAAAAAGCATCAATGACCCTATGACCATTGAAAACAGACCTCCAAGAGTTAAAAAACCGTAACTTACAATTTTAAATTCCATTATAATCAATAAAATCCCAAGAACGATGAAGAGCATTCCTGCAATACTTACTGGCAAAACCTTTGTTGAAAAGAAAAAGAGGATCAAACAAATAGCCCCGAAAAGCCCGGGGAAAATCGCTCCCGGTGATTTAATTTCAATAAAGATTCCTATAATACCTGCAAGAAACAGCAGATATGCTATCTCCGGTGAAGCCAGAATGCTTAAAATCCTTTCTCTTAAAGAATACTCTTTTGTTATAAAAACAACATTGTCAGCATCAAAACCTAACTTTTCTTTTGCAATCTTTTTAACGAGAATATAAGGGTCAGATTCAATATAATCTATCAAATTTAATTTAAGGCACTCTTTTGCTGAATAAGACTTGCTCTCCCTTACTGCCTTTTCAGCATACTGCACATTTCTTCCCCTCTTCTCAGCAATTGAGCGTATAAAAGCTGCGGTGTCTTCCACAATCTTTTCAGCAAGGATATTCCCATTTTGCTTTTCCCCTTTTCCTTTATCATTATCTTTATTATTTAAAGAAAACCCCGGCATAAGGGATACCGGATGGGCAGCCCCTGCATTTGTCCCGTCAGCCATTGCCGCATAATTACCTGACATTAAAATAAAAAAACCTGCGCTTGCAGCCTGAGAGCCTGAGGGGTAAACATAAACACAAACAGGGATTTCCGATTCAAATATGGCAGACACTATCTCCCTCGTTGATTTAAGCAATCCCCCGGGGGTATTCAACTCAATAAGTATTAAATCAACATCCTTCCCCCTGTTAAACTCTTTTATTGAGGATATGACAAACTGTGCAGAAACAGGCTGAACAGTGTCGTTGAATTTTATTACACCACACCTTAACTCTTTTGCATTTAAAGGAACAAGCGATAAAATTATTAAAATCCCGGATAAAAACAACCGTTTCATCTTGTGAATATTATAAAGCCTAAACCTTAAAAATAGAAACAAAATTTATACAAGTTTTTTGAAATCTCCAAACAGTGTTTGAACAATCGTTAACCCGGTAATCGCTGCCGTTTCTGTCCTTAAAATCCTTCCTCCAAGGTTAACAAAGTAAAACCCTCTATTCTTAAACTCCTCAAACTCCTTATCTGAAAATCCCCCCTCCGCACCCACAAACAAAGCAAAATTGCTATCTTTAACCTCTGCTTTTACAGTCTCACCCTTTTCACCAAATACAATTCTGTTATCAAAGTTTTCCGCAATTTCAAAAGCATCTCTCATTTCCACAGGCTTGAATATATCAGGTGAAAATGTCCTTTTGCATTGTCTTACAGCCTCTTTTGCAATCTTTTCAAGCCTTTTGAACTTTTTGTCCAGATTCATCTTTTCATACTTTGAATCTGTATAGCGTGAAAGAAAGGTGTAAATCCTTGAAACACCCAATTCCGTTGCCTTTTGAACGATTAACTCCAACTTTTCAAACCTGTCAGGTATTGCCTGAAACAAAGCAATCTCAATTGAAGGCTCATTTTTTACTTTAATCTCTCCCTCAACCTTTACAACAACACTGTTTCCCTCAATCTTTACAATCTCACCTTCAACACAACCATCGGGAAGAATAACCTCTAAACCCGCCCCTTCTTTCAATCTTAAAACCTTTCTCACATAATGGCTCTCTTCCCTGCTTAATTTAACAATACCATTTTCAATACTTACAGCAAAAACCCTTCTAATCTGCATCTTTAACCTCAATAAGATAACCTGCCCACTCTCCGTAAACCCTTTTTTTCAATATCGTTAACCCTTCTTTTTCAAGGAAAGTTTCAAAATCAGTTGAATTCTCTTCTAAAACCCCGCTTAAAATAAGTTTATCCCCCACAAATTGCCTTAAATCTCCAACAATTTCCCTTAACACACTCTCAATTATATTTGCAATCACCAGATGGTACTTCCTTTTCTTTAAAGAATTAACAGTCCCGATAAAAAACTCAACATTTTCAAGCGAAAGGTTGTTTATCTCAAAGTGTTTAAAAAAAACATCTTTGCAATCAGGGTCAATATCAAATGCGGTTATTCTTTTCGCACCAAGTTTTTTCCCTATTACCGATAATATCCCGCTTCCGGTTCCTGCATCAAGCATTGAAAAGGAATCTTTACCCTGAGTATACTCCTTTAAAAAATCAGCACAGAGGGCAGTTGTACCGTGCAGCCCTGTTCCAAAAGCATGTCCGGGCTCCACAATTATGTTTATCCTGTTTGAAGAATAGAGGTTTTTGTTGTTTCTCTCCCACAATGGTATAATTTTAAAGTACTTTCCCATATCAAACGGTTTGAAAAACCTCTTAAATTCCTCAACCCAGTCTTTCTCTTCAAAATCCTCTACTTTTACCTTAAATCCCCGAGCACCTAAAAATTCAAGAAATGACACGGCTTTTTTCAAAATTCCTTCAACATCCATTTCCTCAAAGCAAAGGGAAGAAAGAATATTGTTGTCCTCAAACACCTCAACGCTTAAAACACCAAGCCCAAGCAAAAAGTCTGACAGAGATTCAAAAATAACCATGTTTTTTTGTTTAAAATCAAAAACAATCCTTTTAATCATTTGAAATCAACCTTAACTTCAAGCCCTTTAAACTTTTTATAAGGTAAACAGGGTAATAACCAGGCTTTTTACTCCACTGGCTCGGGAAAATAAGGAGATTGAAAAAACCCTCTTTTAAAAGAGAATCTTTGCTTTCCGGGTAAAGCAACGCTGTTGCAACCTGCCTGAATTTCTGATTTCCAGAAATCGGCACAACATAGAAACCCTTTTCAATGTTTAAATCAAAATCCTCAAAATGCCCTTTTAAATCCTTTACAAACTGCCTTCCCTGAAAAGGAAAATCTGAAAACGAAACTCTGGCAATTTTATACCTTTTTGCTTTCAGATGTTTTTCTTCAACAACCCTGAAAACCCTAATCCCGTGCTCCAACAACTTTTCAACAATAGGAGAAAGTCCCGAAGGCAAAACAAAAGCCCCTTTAACTTCAACCTTTGTTCCCTCAAAATCCCCAACAAAATCAACATTGTAATCAACCCTCTTTGTTTTATCAGGGACAAACCGCCCGCTTTTTTTGTCTCTTTTTACCTTATAGCCTTTAATTTTGACTTTGCCACATTTTACAGGCTTGAAATCTGAGTAAACCCAAACCTTTTTTGAATTGTAAAAATTATTTTGAAGTTCAATCATTTTTGAAAGGTTTTTATCATCTGAAACAAAGTTGATAAGCCCATCAAGAAAGGCATAAGCAGCCCTGACCCTTGTTCTGTAATCTGCATAGGCATAGTTTTCGTCAAGAAATGAAAAAGCACCCTTTGCTCCAAAATAACCTGTGGCAAAAACCATTCCTCCGAAAAAACCGTTCCACTTTTCAGGCTTCTCCTGATTGTCAAAGTGGCCGTAAGGGATACAGCCAATACCATAATTTTTCTCAACATATCGTTTCATAAAAGGGTACATTTCAACCCTTATAAAATCCATAATATCTTTGCTTCCCGCAGGGGACATACTCCAGGTAAATGTTAAAGCCTCCTCGTGGAAAGAGCCGTTTGTTGTGTGCATATCAACGAAAACAAGGGGGCTCCACAGGTTGAAAACTCTTACAAGCGCCCTTGCCTCTTTGCTTTCAAGTTTCACAAAATCCCTGTTTAAATCCATATTCATTCCGTTGTACCTTATTCCAACCCCGTTTTTCACTTTCTGGTAAGGCCTGTGTTCCGGGGAGATCTTCTCATTTCCGTCAACATTGAAAACAGGGACAATTACAAAGGTAAATCTGTTTAAAGCATTTGATTTTTTTTCAAGCATGTCCCTGAAAAACATCTGGACAGCCTCTTTGCCCTCAACCTCTCCTGCGTGTATGTTTGCATTTATCATAATTACAGGCTTTTCATTAAAACAAGGGCTTAGCGGTACAGGGTTTGAAATTATCACAAGGGGGATATCCCTTCCCTCAAATGTCTTCCCGATTGAGGACACCACCACCTTATCCGGATACATACTCTCCAGAGTGTAAAAGAATTCATACACATCCTTTACCCTTGATGTTGAGGTATAGTTTGACTTTTCTGCAACGGTTAAAGGAAAGTTTTTACCAAACCCTGAAACAACAAACATAAAACAAAATATTAAAGAAATCACCTTTTTCATATCCCCTCCCTACACTTTTATTTTACCTTTTCATTTTCGTTTGCCAACAATTTAAAATTTACACCCTTTTTATTTTTTTAAATGATTTAACAATTCAATGATTTTCCTGTAAAATCCTTTATGATTGAAAAATAAAAACAGGGGGTAATATGCTTGATCTGAAGTTTATCAGGGAAAACACAGACAGAATAAGGGATATGCTGAAAAAAAGAGGGACAGATGTTGACATAGACAAACTTGAAATCCTTGACAGAGAAAGAAGAGAACTAATTTCCAAGGTTGAAAAACTTAATTCAGAGAAAAAGAAATTGGGGAAAGAGATAGGATTGCTTAAAAGAGAGGGAAAAGACGCAACAGAGGTTATGGCAAAAATGAAAGAGATAAGCAATGAGATTGATGAAATAAATGAAAACCTGAAAAAGGTTGAGGAAGATTACTTTGCAATTGTAAAAACAATACCAAATATGTTCCACAAAAGCGTTCCCATAGGAGAAGATGAAAGCGCAAATGTTGAGGTAAGGAGATGGGGCGAGCCTTCCTGCTTTACATTCAAGGCAAAACCGCACTGGGAGATAGGGGAAGAGTTAGACATTATTGACTTTAAGAGGGCTGCAAAGATAACAGGCTCAAGGTTTGCGGTAATGAAGGGATTGGGTGCAAGGCTTGAGAGGGCTTTGATAAACTTTATGCTTGATACCCACATTAAAAAAGGCTATAGAGAGGTGCTCCCCCCTTTCATAGTGAATGCAAAAACAATGTACGGCACAGGGCAATTGCCAAAGTTTGAAGAGGATCTGTTCAAACTGTGCACTGACAACGATTATTACCTTATACCTACTGCAGAGGTGCCTGTTACAAACCTCCATTCGGGGGAAACACTTGATTCCAATGAACTGCCATTAAAATACTGCTCCTATACCCCGTGTTTCAGGGCTGAGGCAGGCTCATACGGGAAGGACACAAAGGGGTTAATAAGACAGCATCAATTCAACAAGGTTGAATTAGTAAAGTTTGCCCATCCGAAAAACTCCTATGAAGAGCTTGAAGAATTGACAAAGGATGCGGAATACATACTTCAGCAACTGGGACTCCCTTACAGGGTTGTGGTGCTCTGCTCAGGGGATTTAGGCTTTTCGGCGGCAAAAACATACGATATAGAGGTGTGGGTACCCTCTCAACACACATACAGAGAAATCTCCTCCTGCTCAAACTTTGAGGACTTTCAGGCAAGGAGGGCAGGCATAAAATTCAAGGATAAGGACGGAAGGAAAAGGTTTGTACACACACTAAACGGCTCAGGCCTTGCAATAGGAAGAACATTGCTTGCAATACTTGAAAACTATCAAAATGAAGACGGTTCAATAACAATCCCCGATGTGCTTGTTCCCTATATGGGTGGCATAACAAAGATAACAAAGGAGTCAAAATGAAATTTGAAAACTTAAAAGAAATAAGACACCCTCTCATTGTTCACAAATTAAGCCTTTTGAGAAACAAAGAAACAGGGAGAAAAGAGTTTAAGGAATTGATAGACGAAATAGCAATGCTTATGACATACGAGATAACGAGAGATTTACCCTTAAAAGAGGTTGAGATTGAAACCCCTCTTGAAAAAACAAAGTGCAAACAGATACTTGATTTTCAGGTTGTCCTTGTTCCTATTTTAAGGGCCGGAATGGGAATGGTTGACGGGATTTTAAGGATTATCCCCTTTGCAAAGATAGGCCACATAGGGCTTTACAGGGATCACAAAACACTTAAACCTGTAAGTTACTACTTCAAAATCCCCCCATTGCAGAAAGAACACCTGTTTATTCTCATAGACCCGATGCTTGCAACAGGTGGAAGCGCATCCTTTGCAGCAGATGTTTTAAAACAAAACGGGGTAAAAAACATCAAGTTTTTGAACCTTATTTCAGCGCCTGAAGGGGTTGAAAAATTCAATAAAAAGCACTGTGACATTGATATTTACACATGCTCTCTTGACAGGGCATTAAACAACAAAGGATACATACTCCCCGGGCTTGGTGACGCAGGAGACAGACTTTACGGAACAGAATAAAAATAAAGGAGTTTTGCTATGAGTGAAAACGCTTTAATGGAAGAAAACAGTTTTTTTCACCCCTCAACAAGGCTTTACAGGTTCACCGTTCTTTTCTTTGTAAGCCTTTTAACCTACGGCAGTTACTTTGCCTACGATTCAATAGGTGCAATTGCGCCTACCCTTATAAAAGAGTTGGGGGTGTCAAGGAGCATAATAGGGACAATGTACACAGTCTATTCAATCGCAGCAATAGTTTCGGTATTTTTAGGTGGAATGCTAATTGACTTAATAGGCACAAGGCTTGCAACAATTATATTTGCCACCCTCGTTACAATAGGGGCTGCAATAGTTGCCTTTGCCCCGAATGTTACCGTTCTAATGATTGGAAGGTTTATATTCGGTGCAGGAAGCGAATCCCTTGTTGTTGCCCAGAGCGCTATACTTGCAAGGTGGTTTAAGGGGAAAGAGCTTGCACTCTCCTTCGGTATTGCACTTACCATAAGCAGGCTTGGAACACTTTTCTCATTCAACACAGAAGCCTTAATTGCAAAGCACTTCGGAAATTACAAGGCTGCACTGTGGGCTGCCGTTATATTCTGTGCATTTTCCCTTCTTGCGGCATTTGTTTATGCAATAATGGACAAACACGGAGAAAATGTTTTAAATCTTCCAAAACCTCTTGCAGATGAAAAGGTAAAACTATCCGATGTAAAGGTTTTCTCAAAATCATACTGGTATGTAACAATACTCTGCGTAACCTTTTACTCTGCAATATTCCCATTTACAGCGCTTTCAACAGACTTCTTTCACGATAAATACCATCTTCCTTTAACCGTTCCAAGCGGAGGGGGATTCTTCTATCAGGCTTTTTACAATATAATCCACATGTTTGACACGGCAGGGGGAACAACAACAATAATAATCGCTGCATCGATGTTTCTTGCCCCATTTGCAGGGAGTCTTGTTGACAAAATAGGCAAAAGGGCAACCTTGATGATTTTCGGCTCTGTTTTAATGGTTGTTGCATACCTTCTAATGGGTTTTACCTATATTCCTCCAAAGTATCCAATGATGATTTTAGGCGCAGCATTTGTGCTTGTCCCTGCTGCAATGTGGCCATCAATACCTTTAATTGTTGAAGAGAGGTTTCAGGGCTCAGCATACGGATTGATGACAATGGTTCAGAATTTGGGGCTTGCCCTGTTTCCCTTTCTCAATGGTAAATTAAGGGATGTAACTCACACATACACCGCATCAATGATAATGTTTGCATGCCTTGGCTTTGTTGGGCTTATCTTCGCATACCTTCTCAAAAAGGCAGATGCCGAAGCAGGAGGGGTGTTAGAGAGGCCGTAAATTATCACCAATAATGTGTGTTGGGTTACAGGCACTGGTGGATACGCAACAAAAAACTTTTTTTAAATTTCCAAGAACCTTGCTGTAACCCAACATTTTCATTTCAATTTTTTTTGCTCATTACACTGGAAGACAAAAAGAGATGGTACATTTTTAGAGCAATTGCATTTATAGAGCAATTTGCAACCTTTAAGATTGTTTCTGGAGGTTATCAAATAATAAGATGATGGCATCTTTAAAACCCTGTTTGAATAAACAAACTCTCCTGTAAGCCTTTCAAGGTTTAATGCAAGGGAAACAAACTCAGGTTTCAATGTGTTGTCAACAATGATTGGCTCATCTTTTTCCGGAAGAATGGAGTAAATGTACCCTGCAATCTGGCTGTACTTTTTCTTTGTATTTGCCCTGTAAAGGTAAATACCATGAATGTAAAACAAAAAGAGAAATGTCGAGAAAATAACCAAAAAATCAAAAACAAAATAATCTTTTTTTAAAAAATAGAACATTGTTATCCCTATCAAAATTAAAATACCACCCTGGAATACATATCCGTTTTTAAAAAGATAGAAAGAAAAAACCGTATAAAAGAGTATCAAAATGCCAAAACCCGAATACTTAAATACCCTTTTTAAAGGCAATGCTTTGGGGCAGAAATAGGTGAGTATAACAGCAAAAAAGGGAACAGCAGGCATAAAGTATCTTCCTTTTCCACCGGGGAATACAGTCATTACAAAAAAAGCGACAAAAACCACAAAGAATGAGGTTGCAAACAGTTTTTCTTTAAAAGAGTTTTTAAAAAGATCTCTCTTGAAAATAAAGATAAACACAATGCTCCAGGGGAAAAGGGCAAGCAACACCCTAAAAGGGAAAATAACTATGTGAAAAAAGACCTCAAAAAAAGAGCCTGTCATTCTTGAAGAGACCTCTCTCGAATACATTGAAAATAAAGGATTAAGACCGGAATTGAGAGAATACAAATAAAGCCATAAAAGGGGCAAAAGCATTGACAGTGCAAAGTGAAACACAAGTTTTAAAGTGTTTTTGAAAAAATCCTTTTTTTTTAAAATGTAATAGATTAAAAAAGCAGGGTAAAAAAACACTGGAGAAATTCCCTTTGTTAAAATAGAAAGCCCCATAAAGAGAGAAGATGAAACAAAGTAAAAAACTCCCTCACCCTTCACAAAAAAGTAATAAGCCATAAAGGTTAAGAATGTGAATACCATATCAGGCTCTGCTTTGTTTGAATAGGAAAAGAGGGTAACATAGGATGTCATAAATATAAAAGATGCAACAAATCCCCTTTTTCTGTCCTCAAAAAGCAAAAACAAAAAAATTGATGTCAAAAGAAATGCAAAGATCGACGGTAACCTTGCCTCAAGGTTTGTAATACTTCCTGTTAATTTCCCTTCAATTAATATTAGCCAGTTTTGAAATGGGGGCTTTTTCAGATAGTCTTCCCTGCAAACTGTCGGGGTAATGTAATCACCTGATAAAAGCATCTCCTGTGCAATAATAGTCCTTCTCGGCTCTTCGTGGTAAAGGGGCATTTTGTCTGTGTAAATTAAGAGGTTAACAAAGAAAAAGAGTAAAAAGGCAAAGAAAACCCTTTCGCTTCTTTCAATCCTGAACACAAAACACCTCTCACTTAATTAGATACCTTTTAAGAGAGAAAAGTGACACTAAAAACAGGTTTTAATTGCCTCTTTGAAAAAGGATTTTATATTTTCAACATCTGTTGAAGCCTGAACCATGGAAGCAAAGTGATGGCCAAACTTGAGGTTTTTTGAAAAGTACCAGGTAAACTCTTTAATCCTTCCTATAGCCTTTTCAGGGGGAAAGAATGAGGTGTAAAGTGTAAGCATAGTTGAGTAAAGTTCAATTAAAAAAACCGCATCAATATTAAATTCTTTTCCTGATATTTCCCCGAAAATCCACGGCTTTTGAACAACGGCTCTTCCAATCATAACACCGTCGCAGCCTGTCTCGTCAATCATTTTAAAGAAATCATTTTTTGTTTTTACATCACCGTTTCCAATAACAGGTATTTTTGCAATATCTTTAACAAAGCCAATGTATTCCCACTTTGATCTCCCTTTTAATTTATCCTTAACAAGCCTCGGGTGAACGGTTATAGCATTAACCCCTGCATCTTCCACCATTGAAACAAGATCTTTTAAAAAACCTTTGTCTTCTTTTACACCAATCCTTACCTTAACTGTTAAAGGTTTGGTCAATGCTTTTTTCATTGTTTTTAGTATAGAGTGAGAAAGTACTAAGTCTGAAAGAAGAAAAGCTCCGGCCTTTCTCTTTTTTGCAATCTCAGGCGCAGGGCAGGACAGATTGAAATCAACAATATCAATGTATTTTTCTTTGTTTAGCCTTTCGCAGGCTACAAAGGCTGACTCTTTATCAGATGAAAAAATCTGGTATGCAATTGGCCTTTCCTTTTCTGTATCAATACATTTAAGGTAAATTGAGTTGGAAAAATCCTCATTTAACACACTTCTTGCACTTAGCATTTCAGAGAAAAACAACCCTGGTTTTCCATAATTAGAGAGAAGAATCCTGAATGGAGAGTGTGTTATCCCCGCCATAGGTGCCTGAATGGCGGGGAATTTTATTTCAACATACCCTATTTTAAATCCATCTAATTTTTCAGGCATATATGCTTATCTGCATATACCTCTCTGGCTTTGTTCAATAAAGTCGGCAAAGTATAAAGCCTCAGGTATGTGAGGAAACTCTTTCCTTATCTCTTCAAGTGCCTCTTTTAATTTCAATCCCCTTCTAACAAGTATCCTGTAAGACTTTTTCAAAGCATCTATGGTTTCTCTTGGAAAACCCTTTCTTTCAAGCCCAATGACATTTATATCGTAGGTTTTAGCCCTGTTTCCAACTGTTTTAACAAAGGGCAAAGCATCCTGAGTGATAACAGAGTAACCGCCAATAAATGCGTGGTCTCCAATTCTGCAAAACTGGTGAACCCCTGAATATGCTCCTATGTACACCCCATTTCCAACAGTAACATGTCCCCCCAATGTTGCACCGTTAACGAAAATGTTGTTATCCCCCACAATACAGTCGTGTGCGATGTGGCTGTAAGCCATGATAAAGTTTTTTGAACCAACCACTGTTTCGCTTCTGCCTGTTACAGTACCTCTGTGAATAGTTGTGTACTCACGGATAACATTTTCATCACCAACAATAGTCTGTGTCTCTTCTCCATGGTATTTTAAATCCTGCGGGGGAAATCCAATTACGCAGAAGGGATAAATTGTGTTGTTTTTGCCTATCTGCGTGTTTGAATCAATCTGAACATGAGAAAGCAGTTTCGTGCCATCACCTATTTTCACATGGTCATTAATAACACAGAAAGGGCCTATCTCCACCCCTTTCCCTATTTCGACATTTTTTCCGACAATTGCAGTCGGGTGTATCATAATTCCTCCCTTTTACATCTCTGCCAGAGCCGAAGAGAAGGTGGCTTCGGCAACAAGATTTCCGTCAACAAATGCTTTTCCTTTTAATTTGCAAAACCTCTTTTTTAAGTTTAAAACCTCAACCTCAAAGACAATTGTATCACCTGGCACAACAGGCTTTCTAAACTTAACCTTTTCAATTCCAGCAAAAACCAGAGTTCCTTTAACCTCTCTTTCAACAAGCAAGCATACTGCTCCTGCCTGCGCCATTGCCTCAACTATCAATACACCTGGCATAACTGCGTTGTGGGGAAAATGCCCCTGGAAAAATGGCTCATTGCCGGTAACATTTTTAATTGCCTTAATTCTTCTGTCAGGTTCTACATCCAGCACTCTGTCAATAAGCAAAAACGGATATCTGTGAGGCAAAATCTTTTTTATGTCCTCAAAAGTTAAAAGCATACTATCCATCCTCCTCTTACCCTGAACCTTTTTATTCTTTTATTTTTTTTAGTTTTTTATACATTTCAGGAAGTTTTGAAATATAAGCCTGTATCCTCTTCCATTCTTTATCGTTAATTGCAGGGTACCCAACCACAAACTCTCCGTCCCCTACAGATTTTAAAACAACGGAACCGCCTCCTATTGTTACGCCTTTCCCGATCTTTATGTGTCCAGTTATTCCCGCCTTTCCTGCAATAACAGTGTAATCACCGATTTCGGTGCTTCCTGCAATACCAACCATTGCAACCAATATACAATGCTTTCCAATCTTTACATTGTGTCCTATCTGAACAAGGTTGTCTATCTTTGTGCCCTCCCCTATTACCGTTTCTCCAAATGTTGCCCTGTCTATTGCCACATTGCTTCCAACCTCAACATTGTCTTCAATCCTTACAATACCTGTTTGAGGCACCTTGTTGTGGATTCCGTTCGAAAAGTGAAAACCAAAACCGTCTCCACCAATTGTTGTGTTTGCTCCAATCTGACAGTTTTTACCAATTTTGCAACCCTCAAAAACAGTCACATTTGGATATACAGTTGTATTTTCTCCAATCTCCACATTGTCAAGGAGTTTCACGCCGGGAAACAGCCTGACATTGTCTCCAATCTTTACATCTTTCCCTATATAACAAAATGGAGCAATTTCAACATTGCTTCCAATCTTTGCATCAGGGTGTATAAAGGTCAAACCCGGTTGTCGGTGAATTTCAAAAGGCTTTAAAAACAGATTTTCAATCTCAATAAAGGCAAGGTATGGGTCTTTTGCTATCAAGACAGGCCTTTTAAACTCATCCTTCAAATCCTCCGGGACAATGAAAGCACCTGCCTTTGAATCCTTTGCCTTTTTAAGGAAAGACCTGTCTCTTAAATAACTTAAACAAAAAGGGGTGGCACCTTCCAAAGACCCCACCCCTTTAATTTCAATATCTTTACCCTTTAAGACAAGATTGAATTTCTTTGCCAGTTCAGAAAGTTTAAACACCTTACTTTGCAGCATCAAACCTCTTGATTACTTCCTGAGTAATATCAACCGCCGGTGAATGGTAAGCAATTCCGCTTTGAGCCCTTGAAAATATAATATCAATACCCTTTTCCTTTGCAATCTTTTCAATTATTGGCTGTAATATTTTTCTAAACTTCTCAAACCCTTTGTCCCTTTTTAGTTTAAACTCTCTGCTTGCATCGTCCTGCATTCTCTTTATCTCAATCTGCATATCAGACAATCTCTTCTGGAACTCCATCGCCTTATCCTCTGATAAAGAAGGGGCCTTTGCCCTGTACTCTTTTTGCAATTGTTGAAATTCAGCAACCTTTTTTTTGATCTCTGCATCCTTTTTCTTTGCAAAAGCATCCAGTTCTTTCAAAAAGGCTTTACCCCTCTGTGATTGAAGGATAACCTGGTCTGCATCGACAACCGCAACCTTTGTCTGAGCAAATACAGAACCTGTAAAAATCAAAGCCAAAATGATCGCACAAAATAATCCCAATTTTTTCATAAGCACCTCTCCTTCAATATATTTGGAAAAACTTAAAATATGGTTCCAATGGTAAATTCAATGTTTCCTGCCTTATCCTGGCCTGGTATCTCATCAAGCGGTATGCCATAAATCACCCTCATTGGCATCTGAAAAACAGGCAAATTGAATCTTGCCTCAAAACCCCATGACCTTTTCATTTTAAACTCCTTTGAGAACCATCCCATATCCTCCGTCCAGACACCTCCCATATCATAGAATAGTGCAAATTGAAATTTATTTGCAACAGGTAACACATATTCAAAATTTGCCACAAACATTTTTGTTCCACCAATCGGCTGCCTTGTTTCAGGATCAAGCGGTGATATTCTTCTGTAATCGTAACCCCTCACTGTATTTGTACCCCCAATAAAGTACCTGTCATAATAGGGGATTATATTTCCTTCCAATCCTTTTTGATAGTAAGCAGTCATATTTACATCAATGAATGTTTTTTTGTAAACAGGAAACAGTTTGGTTGCTTTCAATCCCACCGTGTACTTAAAGTTGTCACCACCCAATTGCCACCCAGCATACTCAAAACTAATCATATACTTTTCACCTTCAGTAGGCATAAAAGGGTGATTCAACCTATTGTATATAAAAGATTGAATAATGGAAGAGGTAAGCCTGTTTGATATTGGTTTGAATATGGAGTTTTTCTGTAATGAAGAACCAGGAACATCAACAAGTTCGTATCTGTAACCAATTGAGTAAGTTAGAAATGTGGTTATCCTGAAACCAAAATTGACACTGAAGCCATTTGCCTTTCTTGAAAAGTTATAGTAATCGGCTTCCGAATTGAACAGGTTTATTGTAAAGGAATTGGGGTAATCAAAAAGCCATGGTTCACTGAACAAAATGTTGTAATATGTTATTCTTCTTCCCATAGTTGCCGACACAC
>JALSOA010000013.1 GCA_026986725.1 Acidobacteriota bacterium | reverse complement strand
TCACGTTGAATAGGAAGCCTGAAGAAAGAACCCTGAAAATTCGCTGTAACCACCTCCAAAGTTCAATTCATTTACACCACTTTCCTCCCCTTCAACGACAACATTGACCTTATCTTCACCTGGTACAAGTTTAACCTTTGGTTGATGCTGGCTTATATCAAAGAAACCCAATTGATTGATCTTTAATAAGCTGTTTTTGAAAGCATCTATCCTGAAAACAGAACCCTCCGGTATTAAAAACTCCCTCCTCAAAACCTTGTCCCTTGTAACATCGTTTCCTTTAAATTCAAGTCTGTTTAAATAAAACCTTTTACCTTCGTTCATTTTAAATGTCAGATCCACAATGTTTCCATCTCTTATCTTAGTAATTTTTTCCACCGTGAATTGAAGGTAACCAAAGTTGTTGTATGTTTCTGAAATGTCTTTAACAAATTTATTTATTTTATCAAGGTTGTACGGGTCACCTTCATCAAGATCCCATTTCTTGACAAGGTATGTGTCTGGCAAGAGTTTATTTCCAACAAACGAAACCTTCCCAATAAAGTACTGCTTGCCTTCATGGATGGGGATTTTTATAAACATTCTCAGATCCTGCTTTATCTTCTTGTGTTCTTTCAATCTCTCTTTGTTCTTCTTTTTCTGTTTTTCAGAGGTAAAATCCTTTATCTCTATTTTTGGCTCTCCGACATAAACATCCTTATATCCATGCTTCCAGTAAAACTTTTTCAGATTCTCTATAGCTTCATTGTATTTTTTCTCAGAGTAAATGTCTGTTGCTGAGATCCAGGAAAAGATACCATGTTCTTTTAATTTTTTCATCTTCCTTTTCAATTTCTTATCTGAATATACCTTATTTCCCTCAAACTCTATTTTGTAAACATGAACCTTTGATCCCTCATATATGGTAAATGTCAGAGTTACAATGTTGTTTCCAACTGAAGAGTACGAATGTTCAACCCTGGTAAATTGATATCCCTTATCTTTATAAATATCTATAATTGCCTTCTTTATCTTCGCTATCTCTTCGTAATCAAGTTGAGAGTTTTTTCTCAAAACAACCCCTTTTTCTTTTAACTTATCAATGAGGGAATTTGGGCCCACTGCATGATTCCCAAGGAATTCATAATCTTTTACTATAGGTCTCTCTTTAACAGCAAAAATAACTATTTTCCCTTTTTTGCCCTCTTCAACATCCACCTTAATGTCTGAAAAAACCTTTAGATCCCACAATCTCATAATGTCTTTCGAAATTTTATCAGGATCAAACTCTTCCCCTTCCTGTGACTTTATTCTAAAAAGTATTGATTGGGTGGAAATTCTCGTGTTTCCAACAACCTTTATTTTCTCAATGATCTCAGCCGAAACTGTCAAAGAACAGAATACAAACAAAACTAAAAAGATGTATCGAAATCTCAGCATTTAACCTCCACATCCTTTCCCTTTTTCTCAATAACAATCTTTCCATCTTTTACATCAATCAGGTATTCACCCTCACTGTCTTTATAATTCTCAATGATGGCATCTGAGAGTTTATCCTGTACATACTCCTGAACTGCCCTTTTCAGGGGCCTTGCTCCATAGTTTAGATCTCTGCAGGCAACATCCACTATCCAGTTAATAGCCCTCTCAGTTAACTTTACCATTATGTTTTTTTCTCTCAAAAATTCGTTTAAATCGTTGATAAGTATGTAAACGATTTTTTTCAGATCCTCCCTGCTCAAAGGGTTGAATACAATTATCTCGTCAATTCTGTTGAGAAATTCAGGGGTAAAAAACTTTTTAACCTCCTTCATTATGTCAGACTTTCTATCATCAGGTCTGTTTTCTCCCCCTTCAACCCTGAAACCAGGGTATCTGGTATTGTGAATTAACTTTGACCCGATGTTCGAGGTCATAATTATTATTGTGTTTGAAAAATCAATTATCTCTCCAAACGCATCGGTCAACCTTCCATCATCAAATATCTGAAGAAGAATATTTATGAGATCAGGGTGTGCTTTTTCTATCTCATCAAGCAGTATTACAGAATAGGGTTGTTTTTTTACAGCCTCTGTTAACTGACCTCCCTCTTCATATCCAACATAGCCAGGAGGAGCACCAATAAGCCTTGAGACAGAGTGCTTTTCCATAAATTCCGACATATCAAACCTTATTAAAGATTTCTCATTCTTAAAAAGGTAAATGGCAAGTTGTTTTGAGAGCTCTGTTTTTCCAACACCCGTTGGTCCCAGAAAAAGAAAAACACCGGATGGCCTGTTTGGTGAAGACATCCCGAGCCTTGCTCTTTTTATTGCTTTTACAACTATCTCTATTGCCCTGTTTTGACCCACTATTCTTGAGAACATATAATCTTTAAGGTTTAAAAGTCTTTCCCTCTCTCCTTCACTGATTGATGAAACGGGAATTCCTGTCCAGTTTGATACAGCCTCTTCAATGTGCTTTGGTTCAACAGACGGTTTTTGTTCAACATCATCAGGCGATAATCCCTCCTTTTCAAGTATGCTCCTGAATTCTATTTTAACCTTCGCTCCGGCTTCATCTATTAGATCAATGGATTTGTCTGGCTGCGTTCTTCCTGTTATGTACCTGTCTGCTAATACAACCGCCTTTTTCAAGGCCTCATAAGTATATACAACCCCATGAAATTCCTCGTACCTATCCTTTATTTCTCTTAAAATATGCAGGGTTTCCTCAAAATCCGGCTGTTTAACCTTTACAACCTGAAACCTTCTCATTAAAGATTTATCCTTTTCAATAAATTTTGAGAACTCCTTAAATGTGGTTGAGCCTATACACTGCAATTCCCCTCTTGCAAGAGAAGGTTTCAACATGTTTGCAGCATCAAGAGAGCCTTCGGCAGAACCAGCCCCCATAATGGTGTGAAATTCATCTATAAAAAGAATAACATCTTCACCTATCGCTTCTTTTATAATGTCTTTCAACCTTTCCTCAAACTGACCCCTGTACTTTGTGCCTGCAATAATACTGGCAAGATCAAGAGCAAAAATAGTTTTGTTTTGAAGGCTTGGCGGGACATTACCCTCTGCTATTCTCTGAGATAACCCCTCCACTATTGCAGTTTTACCAACACCTGCATCCCCAAGCAAAAGAGGGTTATTTTTCCTTCTCCTTGACAGAATATGTATAATCCTCTGTATCTCAACCTCTCTTCCAACACATTTATCGAGTTTTCCCTGCTTTGCAAGAAGTGTCAGGTCTTTCCCATACTTTGAGAGAACTGGAAACTTCTCCTCAACGCTCTCCTCTTCATCATCTTCATCAAAAAACTCTATGTCTTTGTGCAATTCATCAGAAAGATAATTTCTTGCCTCTATCACACTTCTAAGTCCGGCGTTTCTTAAAACAGTAACCGCTGAAGAAGATGGAAAATGAAGGATGGCAAGGAAAAGATGCTCCACATCAACTTTATCACTTTCATAGGCAAAGGATTCCCTGACAGCCTGTTTCAACATGCTCTGGACCGTGTCTGTCAGTGGGATCTCACCCCCATAGCCAGCCCTACCAAGTTTAACGCACATTATGTCAATCTCTTTTCTTAAAAGCACAGTATCAACCTTACAGTATTTCAAGCAGGACATAACATTTGTATCCTCTTCCATTAAAATTCCATGAAGTAGATGTACCGAATCAACAAATGGATTCTGGAATTGCCCTGCTTTGTTTCTCGCAAAAAACAAAACCCTGCGAGCCCTGTCAGTAAAGTTTTCAAACATCTTCCTTCTCCAGAGTTTCCATAGAGAAGATTTTATCACATCTTGATGCTATTTCTATATTATGCGTGACAATTATACAACTTAAATTGTACATTTCCCTTAACCTGAAAATATAATCCATCACTCTTTGGCCTGTTTTCGGGTCAAGGTTTCCTGTTGGTTCATCCATAAGCAAAAGATCTGGATTATTCACAATTGCCCTTGCAACAGCAACCCTCTGCTGTTCACCACCTGAAAGCATTGAGGGGAAGTGAGTGAGCCTTTCATTTAAACCAACTGCAATTGCAAGGTTTTTTGCCTTTTTGTACGCATCATCTATATTGTTTCCTGAAATCAAAAACGGCATGGCAATGTTTTCAACAATATTGAATTCTGGCAAAAGATGGTGGAATTGAAACACGAAACCAAGGTGAGTGTTTCTAAACTCACTTTTCTCATCCTCACTTAAAGTTGAGTACGGCATATTTTTTAGAACTATATCACCGGAATCAGGGGTATCAAGCAAACCAATAAGGTTTAACAGGGTACTTTTCCCTATACCTGATACACCGGTAATTGCCACAAACTCACCTTCCTCAAGTGAAAATGATATGTTTTTAAGCACCCTCACCACTTTGTTTCCGTTTTTGTATGTCTTCGATACAGATAGTACCTTTAGAAGTTCACTCATACCTTACCGCCTTTGCAGGGTCAAGTTCGGCAGCCTTTTTTGAAGGATATAATGTTGCAAGATATGTTATTAAAACTGTTCCCAGAAAAACCCAAGCAACATCCGTAAGTTTTACCTGAAAGGGGATGTAAGAAAGGAAATCGTAAACATCAGGAGGAAGTTTTATAAGCCTGTATCTGTTTCCGAGGTATGCAATCAATACCCCTAAAGAGCACCCCGAAATAGCCCCTATCACTCCTATAACCATACCCTGCAGTTTAAAAATTTTCGTTATCGCTCTGTTCTTCATACCCATTGCCTTCAATATCCCAATATCCTTTCTTTTCTCCATAACCATTAAAACAAGAGAAGATGTTATATTCAAAGCAGCAACAAGTACTATTAAGCCTATAATAAGCGAAACTATCAATTTCTCAACCTTGATAGCCGCAAACAATTTCCTGTTGGTATCTCTCAAATCAATTATGAAGTACTGTGGCTTAAGGATCCTTTTCAGGCCTTTTTTAAAACAATCTATGTTATCAATTGTCCTGCACCTGAACTCAACGAAATCCACCCTTCCTTTTTCCCCCAGAACACTCTGGAGGTTCTCCAATTTTACGAAAACCCAATTTTTATCATATTCGTATATTCCGCTTTTAAAAATTCCCTCAACCCTGTAAACCCTTATCCTTGGCATAATACCGAGAGGGGTCTGGGTTGGTTTAAAAAAAAGAAGTGAGAGGGTGTCTCCAATTGAGAGCCCCTGTCTTTTCGCAAGTTCATCACCGATTATAATACCTGAAGAAGAAAGGCATTTTAGTTGAACCGAACTCAATATTGAACTCACCCTTTTCTCCCTGTCCAGATCAATGCCCTTTATAACAACCGGTTTAGATTCTTCAGACATACCACCTCTTAACAATCCCTGGGTCAAAATGGCATATCCACCGGACATAAATTCAGGCAATTTTGACGCTTTTTCTATAATTTTTTCCGCCTCACCAACAGTCATAGTACCATTCAGGCTGTGAACTGTAAGATGAGAATTAGCATCCAGAAGATTCTCCTTCATCTTGTTATGAAAACCTGTCATTAAAGAAAGTGCTATAACAAGAGACATAGTTCCTATTATTATCCCTAAAATAGAGATGATAGTTATTATTCCAATAAAAGTTTGATGCCTCTTTGCCTTGAGGTACCTTAATGCAATAAATGTTTCAACTTTCATTCATTACTCTGTTTTCTTCTTTCCTTGGTCTCATGTATGGAAACAGAATGACATCCCTGATTGAAGGTGAATTGGTAAATATCATAACAAGCCTGTCAATACCTATACCCTCTCCCCCTGTTGGCGGCATACCATGCTCCATTGCAACAAGGAAATCCTCATCCATCATCTGAGCCTCATCGTCACCTTTTTCCCTCTCCTTTAACTGCATCTTAAACCTTTTTAACTGCTCCTCAGGGTCATTTAACTCACTGTACGCATTTGCAAGTTCCATGCCTGCAACAAAGAGTTCAAATCTGTCAACAAACCTGTCATCTCCCTCAATAGTTTTCGTCAGGGGAGAAACCTCAATCGGATACTCTGTTATAAAGGTTGGCTGAATAAGTTTATCTTCTCCAACTGCTTCAAAAACCTCTGACAATAATTTGCCGTAATTAAGTTTTTCCGCATCTTCTATTTCAAGTTTCTTTGCAATTGGCAAAAGCGTTTCCCTTGAATTTAAGTCTTCGTATTTAATTCCTTCACCAAACTCCACAATTGCTTCTCTCATTGTCATTCTCTTGAAAGGTGTTGAAAAATCAATCTCATAATCAAGGTATTTGATTTTCCTTTTCCCGATAACATTGTCGCAAATAGTGGTAAACAATTCCTCAGTAATTCTCATCATATCCCTTAAATCGGCATAAGCCTCATAAAACTCAATCATTGTGAATTCCGGATTATGCTGGGTATCCACTCCCTCATTTCTGAAGTTTCTGTTTATTTCAAAAACCCTGTTAAAACCACCTATGATCAGACGCTTTAAATATAGTTCCGGCGCAATTCTCAAGTAAAGATCAATGTCAAGTGCATTGTGATGGGTGATAAAAGGCCTTGCGGCAGCACCACCGGGAATCAATTGCATCATGGGAGTTTCAACTTCAATGTATCCCCTTGAATCAAAAAACTTTCTGATCTCTGATATAATTTTGCTCCTTAAAATAAATGTTTCTCTCACCCGGGGGTTTGTAAGAAGGTCAAGGTACCTCTGCCTGTACCTTAACTCTTTATCCTGAAGCCCATGCCATTTTTCAGGTAAAGGCCTTATCGCTTTAGCAAGAAAGGTATAATCCTCCACATTCACCGTTAACTCATCCGTTTTTGTTCTAAAAAGAACCCCCTCAACACCAATAAAATCTCCAACCTCTATTTTTTTAAGTAATTTGTATTTTTCCTTTCCCAGAACATTTTGTGCAAAAAATAATTGTAACTTCACTCCCTCATCAAATATATGCATAAAGGTAACTTTACCCATCACTCTTTTTGAAACAATCCTGCCACAGGTTTTTACCTTCTTTTCAACCTCCTCTAATTGAAGCCTATCGTACTTTTCAAATATCTCTTTTATACCGGCGGGGGTTATATCATACTCAAACTTGACTGGATAAGGATTTACTCCAGCCTCCTTTAAAGCCTTTAAATTGTTTTTTCTGTTTTCAATATACTCATTCACCTGTTTATCGTCTGTCATAGCAAACCTCTTCCTTCTTTAATTTAAACAAATTGCATTATAGGGTAATTACCATTTGCAGTCAATGAAAAGGATTATCAAAACTCCTGAATTAAAAACATAAAAAAGTGGCCTTTCGCGCCAATATTACCTCATCCCCTCTAAAAAAGCCTTTAACTTTCTGCTTCTTGAAGGGTGTCTTAATTTTCTCAAAGCCTTTGATTCAATCTGCCTTATTCTCTCTCTGGTTACGGCAAACAACTGACCAACCTCTTCAAGGGTGTGCTCACCGTCCTCGGTTAAACCAAACCTCATTTCAAGAACCTTGGCTTCTCTTTCCGGCAATGTTTGAAGTACCTCAAGAACCGATTGCTTCAGATCCAGTTCAATCACATTTTCAATGGGTGACACATTTTTCACATCCTCAATAAAATCTCCAAGATGGGAGTCCTCCTCTTCACCAATGGGTGTCTCAAGGGAAATCGGATCCTGGGCTATTTTCATGATTTTTCTTATCTTATCAACAGACATATCCATCTTCACCGCTATCTCTTCTGGAGTTGGTTCTCTTCCAAGTTCCTGAACAAGATGCCTCGAAACCCTTATAACCTTATTTATTGTCTCAATCATGTGAACAGGTATTCTAATGGTTCTTGCCTGATCAGCAATAGCCCTTGTTATTGCCTGTCTGATCCACCATGTTGCATAGGTTGAAAATTTGTAACCTCTTCTGTATTCAAACTTCTCAACAGCCTTCATTAAGCCAATATTGCCTTCTTGAATAAGGTCTAAAAATTGTAATCCCTTGTTTGTGTACTTTTTGGCAATTGAAACCACCAACCTTAAATTCGCTTCTATAAGGGCATTTTTAGCCTTTTCAGTTCTATTCTCACCCTCTTTTAGCAATTTATAATTCTTTTTAAATGTTTCAAGAGTTGTGCCCAATTCGGCAAGTCTCTGGTTAAGTTTTTCTTCAAGTTCTTTTAACTCCTTTGCAAGCTTAGGTCTTAAACTCTCATAGGCAGGTTTTTTCAATTTATCTCTTATATCTTTTATCCTTCTTTCGTAACCGTGTAACTCCTTGTTGGTTTCATTAACTATCTCAATAAGCCTGTGCATGTGGTAAAAGTTTAACTTTAATTTTCTTATCTCCCTCGAAATTTTTACCTTCTGCCTGTTTATCCGAGAAAAAATCTCGCCCCTTTTCTCATTATCAACAGTGCTATTATAGGATCTGATTAAACTTTGGAGTCTGTTTTCCTCATTCCTTATGGTTCTGAAAATATCAAGAGCATAGTCAAGCGCTTTGTTGTCTTCCCCGAATGCCTCATCATCAACCGCAAGAACCTCTTTGAGGTGAAATGGCTTTTCTTCAATCAGT
>JALSOA010000012.1 GCA_026986725.1 Acidobacteriota bacterium | reverse complement strand
AAACATCAAGTTCATCCTCTGTGTATCCGCAGATGGAAGAGTACCTTTCATCAAGTGTTATATCTTCAAGGTTATTCAATTTAGAAAAGAGATTCACCTTTGAAAACTTTGATACCCCTGTTAGAAGGACAAACCTTAAATTCTCATCAAGGCCCTTTAATACACCGTAGAAGTTTGAAAGTAGATCCCTTAACTCCTCAGCCAGCTCCTGCTTTTCAATGTTATCCAGGATGGGTTTATCGTACTCGTCAATCAAGACAACAACCTTTGAGTTAAATTTTTTATAAGCCTTTGAAATAAGTTCGTCAAAGCAGTTTGAAGGGTCTTTCTTTTCGCACTTTATTTCAAGTTTTTCTTCATTCTTTTCAAGTAAGGTTAAAACCCTCTCTTCAAAACCCTTCTTTGAAGAGAAATCCCCTCCACTGAAATCAATCCTTATAACCGGATAGGTTTTGCTCCAGTCCCATTTATCATGGATGTAAAGCCCTTCAAATAACTCTTTGTGCCCCTCAAAAAGGTGCATTAAAACATCAACTGTCAATGTTTTACCAAACCTCCTTGGGCGGGAGAGGAAGTAATATTTACCATTTTCTATCAAATTTAAAAGGTGTTTTGTTTTATCAACATAGATGAAGCTATCCTCTTTTATATTCTTTAAACTATTTATTCCAAGAGGTAGTTTCTTCATCTAAAAACTCCTTTAATTCTTTTTAATAATTATAGCATAGTTAATTTTGATGATTTTTTTGTAATTTTCTCTCTATCCTTTATTCTTACTTATTTATTTGCTTTTTTATGATAAAATTTATGTTTGATTTAGAGATTACGCCGGAGGTGTCTTAAAATGACTGATAAGGTTGATTACAAGGAAACATTGAATCTTCCAAAAACAAACTTTCCGATGAAGGCAAATCTTCCTCAAAGAGAGCCTGAATTTCTGAAAAAATGGGAAATACAGGAGATATACAAAAAGATTAGAGAAAGCAGAAAGGATAAACCGACCTGTTGTTTACACGACGGCCCTCCCTATGCAAACGGAGATATTCATATAGGCCATGCTTTAAACAAGATTTTGAAAGACATAATTGTGAAATCCAAAACCCTTGACGGATACAATACCCCTTTTGTGCCCGGCTGGGATTGCCATGGACTTCCCATAGAGTTGAAGGTTGACGCGCAACTTGGAAGTAAAAAGAGGGATATGACAGTAGGGGAGATTCACAAAGCATGCAGACAGTACGCTTTAAAGTTTGTTGAAAAGCAGAAAAAGGATTTTATAAGGCTCGGGGTGTTTGGAGAATGGGATAACCCGTACCTTACGCTGAAACCAGAGTACGAGGCAGAGATTATAAGAAATGTTGGGAGCATGTTTGAGAAAGGCTATGTTTACAAAGGGTTAAAGCCTGTTCACTGGTGTGCTTCCTGCGTTACTGCCCTTGCAGAGGCAGAGGTTGAGTACGATGACCATAAATCCCCTTCAATCTATGTTAAGTTTCCCTTGAAAGATAAAATCGATGGGATTGATGAAGAGGTTTTTGTTGTTATATGGACAACAACCCCGTGGACACTTCCGGCAAACCTCGGTATTTCTCTTCACCCTGATTTTGAATACGGTTTTTACAAGGCTGAAAACGGAGAGGTATATTTTGTTGCAGTTGAGTTGTCTGAGAATTTTGCCAGGGACTGTGGGCTTGGTGAATTGACTTTGTTAAAGAAGGTAAAAGGTGTTGAACTTGACAGAAAAGAGTGCCTTCACCCGTTTATTGACAGGGTTTCCCTTATTATGGTAGGAGACCATGTTACATTAGAGCAGGGCACAGGCTGCGTTCACACAGCACCTGGTCACGGTATGGAGGACTATATAATCGGATTAAAATACGGGCTTGATGTGTTTGTCCCTGTTGATGAGTACGGAAGGTTTACAAAGGATTTTCCTTTGATGGAAGGGGAGCATGTTTTCAAGGCAAATCCGAAGATTGTGGATTTATTAAGAGAGAAGAATATGCTTCTTGGATTCAGTGAGGTTGAGCATCAGTACCCCCATTGCTGGAGATGTAAAAACCCGATAATTTTCAGGGGAACGGAGCAGTGGTTTATCTCAATTGACGCAAACAATTTAAGGCAAAGGGCATTGGATGAGATAAAGAAGGTAAACTGGGTTCCTCAGTGGGGAGAGGAGAGGATTCACAACATGATTGCAGGCAGACCCGATTGGTGTATTTCAAGGCAGAGAAAGTGGGGAGTGCCCATAACTGTTGCATACTGCAAGGAGTGTGGAGAGGTTTATCATTCGCCAGGGCTTTTTGAGAATGTTGCCAAAGTGGTTAAAAAAGAAGGTGCTTCCGCATGGTTTGAAAAAGATTTGAGTGAATTTATGCCAGAGGGTGCAAAGTGTGAAAAGTGTGGCTCTGTAAATTTCAGAAAGGAAACCGATATTCTTGATGTATGGATAGATTCAGGTGTTTCCCATGCTGTTGTTTTAGGGAAGAGAGAAGATTTGCCCTGGCCTGCCGACATTTATATTGAAGGCTCGGATCAGTACAGGGGATGGTTTCACTCTTCATTGTTAACAGCGGTTGCAACAAGGGATAGAGCACCGTATAAAACCGTTATTACCCATGGCTTTGTGCTTGACGGCAAAGGGAACAAGATGTCAAAGTCTGCAGGCAATGTTGTTGCCCCTCAGGATATTATCAAAAGATACGGAGCAGAGGTTTTAAGGCTTTGGGCATCTCAACTTGATTACAGGGGGGATGTAAGAATCTCGGAAGATATTATAAAGAGGAGTGCTGATACTTACAGAAAGATAAGGAATACAGCAAGGTATCTCCTTGGCAACCTGTTTGACTTTGACCCTGAAAAAGACTATGTTGCCTTTGACAGAATGCTTCCATTTGACAGATGGGCTTTAAACAGGCTTGCAAAACTTAATACAAGGGTTGTGAAGGCTTTTAGAGAGTACGAATTCCATTTGATGTATCACCATGTGCTGCACTTTTGCACAGTTGATATGAGCAATTTTTACCTTGATGTTTTGAAAGACAGGCTTTACTGCTCAAAGAAGGATTCAAAAGAGAGAAGAAGCGCTCAAACCGCATTGTTTGAGATAGTTAGAAACCTTGCTCTTTTGATATCTCCTGTTTTAACATTTACCGCTGACGAGATCTGGGAGCATATCCCTAACTTTAAAGGAAAAGCAGAGAGTGTTCACCTTGCTTACTTCAATGAACTTGATTTTGAGATTACAAAGGAAGAGGAATTGATGTTTGATACCCTTGTTGAGGTGAGGGAAGAGGTTTTGAAGGCTCTTGAAGAGGCAAGAAAAAACAAGGTTATCGGGCATCCCCTTGATGCTGAAGTAAGTCTTACATTGAAAGATAAACACCACGAAATCCTTGCACCGATACTTGACGAATTGAACAGGTACTTTATTGTTTCAAAGGTCAATGTTTCTAAGGGAGATAACCTGTCTGTTTCTGTCAGCAAGGCTTCAGGGGATAAGTGTTTAAGATGCTGGAATTACAGCGAGTTAAACAGCGAAAGTCTCTGTAAAAGGTGCGAGGAAGTTTTAAAGGGAGATTGATTTGAGGTTTAAGAGGGAAAGAAGCAAGTTTTCTTACTTTTACATAACTGTCATGGTTGTGCTTGGAGACTGGTTGACAAAATACCTTGTGCAGGATATACTCCCTCTTTACAATTCGTTTAAAATAAGAGATGGCTTTTTTTCCATTGTCCATGTAAGGAATTATGGAACAGCATTTGGTTTTATGAATCAGGGGAGGGAAACTTTTTTTAACAATGTTTTTTTTATTTCAGCGTCTATTGTTGCTTTGTTTCTGATTTTTTACTTAATTGTTAAGGAAAATCCTTCAAACAGGCTTTCTTTAATCTCTCTTTTCCTTATTTTAGGGGGTATTATAGGAAATCAGGGAGAAAGGCTATTTCACGGCTATGTAACCGATTTCCTTGATTTTTACATAGGTGTTCACCACTGGCCTGCCTTTAACATTGCAGATAGTGCAATCACAGTTGGATTGGTTATTTACTTTTTTGCCAACTATATTTTTAACGGAGAATTGAAAAATGCATCCTAAACTTATTGAAATAGGCAATTTTTACATTCCCACTTACGGCTTTTTTGTTGCACTTGGGGTGATTCTCGGAGTATGGTTAACTTTAAGGCTTGGAAAGAGGGAAGGTTTTGATGAAAAACAGATTGACCAGATAGGAAACCTCGCTATTTATTCAATTTTAGGAGGGCTTTTAGGCTCAAAACTCCTTCTTATTATTGTCGATCTAAAATACTATTTGCAAAATCCTGGGGACTTGATTTATGTTGTTCGCTCAGGCGGGGTTTATTACGGAGGATTGATTGGAGGGCTGATTACCGGAATTTACTTTTTCAGAAAGTATAAACTTCCTGTGTGGAAGGTGGGAGATATTGCAGCCCCTCACATTGCACTGGGGCAGTTTTTCGGAAGGCTTGGTTGCTTCTCTGCCGGCTGTTGCTATGGAAAGGCCTGTTCCTGCGGATGGGGGGTAACCTTTCATTCAGAGTTTGCCCACAATGTTGTTGGTACTCCACTTGGCATACCCCTTTATCCAACTCAATTGATGCATGCTTTCTCAAACCTATTGATATTTGTTGTTTTAAGGTTTTACTTTTACCCTGAAAAAAGGTTTGACGGCCAGATTCTCTGGCTTTATGTGTTTTTGTACAGCATAACCAGATTTATAATAGAATTCTTCAGGGGAGACACTGTAAGGGGTTTCGTGTTTGGCTCTCTTTCAACCTCTCAATTCATTAGTATTGTTATGTTTTTTGTATCAATTTACTTCCTTTTCAAACTAAAAGCGAAAAAGGGAAAAAATGCCTGACAGAATTGTTTTTGGATACTCCTTTGAAGAGAGGCTTGATAAGTTTCTTTCAAACTATTACAAAAACAGATTTTCCCGCTCAAAGATTAAAAAGGCTATTGAGAGTGGTTCTATAAAGGTTAACGGAAAATTGGCAAAAAAGGCAGGATTGCTTCTTTCAAACGGAGATATTGTTGAAGTGAATATGGAGGATGAGGAGAGCATTATTGATAAAATTGAGCCTGTAAACATTCCCCTTGACATAGTTTATGAGGACGAATTTCTAATTGTTATTAACAAGCAGGCAGGCTTAACAGTGCATCCAGCATCCTCAAACAGAGGGGAGCCCACCCTTGTTCATGCGTTAAAGTACCATTTTAAAACCCTTTCAACACTTTCAGGAAATGAGAGGGCTGGTATTGTTCACAGGCTTGATAAAGAAACAAGCGGTTTAATGGTTGTTGCAAAGACAGATGAGGCTCACAAAAAGCTTTCGGATATGTTCAAAAGCAGAGAGGTTGTCAAGGTTTACAAGGCTGTTTGTTTTGGCAAGTTTAAAGAAGAATCGGGGACAATAAACCTTCCTATTGGGAGAAGCCAGTCGGACAGAAAGAGATTTATAGTGAGGGAGGACGGAAGAGAAGCCATTACCCATTACAAGGTTAAAGAGAGAATTGGTATGTTTTCCATAGTCAATGTCAGCCTTGAAACCGGTAGAACCCACCAGATAAGGGTTCATTTAAGCCATATTGGGCATCCAATTGTGGGTGATAAGGTTTACGGCCAGAACAGGTGGAAGGGTATTGAAAACACAAAGTTAAGGTCTTTTGTTAAAAACTTTAAAAGGCAGGCACTTCATTCTGCTTTGCTTAGTTTTTTTCACCCTGTGACAAAAAAAGAGTTGAAGTTTGTAAGGGATTTCCCTGAAGATATATTGAGTTTGATTGAAGAGGTAAGAAAATACTATTGAGTTTAATCTCCTTTTATAATCAATTTTTGATAAAGGTTTTTGGAAGAGATACCGTATTTCTTTGAGAGGAATTTGATCGCTTTCTTTGTTTGAACTCCGCATTCTTCAAGAAGTTTGAATTCTTTTTCAATCTTTTTTAAATCCAGGTTTTTTTCTTTTTTCCAGGTAGGTGAAAAAACAATAACAAACTCACCCTTTTCATCCTGTTTAAAATGCTTTGCAATATTTTCTATATCACCCTTAACCACCTTCTGGTGTATCTTTGTTATCTCTTTTACCACGGCAACCTGTCTATCAGGTAGTATCTTTTCTGCTATTTTAAGGGTTTTTAAAATTCTTAGAGGAGACTGATAAAAGATCAAGGTTGAGTCCAGCTCTTTAACCCTGTTTAACTGCTTTTCTATTTCACCTTCCTTTTTCCCCAAAAAACCACCGAAAAAGAATGTGTCAGGTGGAAAGCCTGAAAGTATAAGTGCAGGTATAACCGCATTTGCTCCGGGGATAATGTCGTATTCAAGCCCCTCTTTTTTTAGGATTTTTACAATCTCATAGCCAGGGTCAGAGATAACAGGTGTACCTGCATCTGATATGTAACAGATGTTTTTCCCTTCCTTTAAAAGTGAGACTATCTTTTGTAATTTTCTTTCATCACTGAATTGATGGAATGAATCAATCTTTGTTTTAATACCATAGTGTTCAATAAGTTTTCTTGAATGCCTTGTGTCTTCGCAGAATATAATGTCAGCGCTTTTTAAAACCTCAATTGCTCTAAGTGTTATGTCTTTCAGATTCCCGATAGGGGTTGAAACAAAGTAAAACATTAACTTTCTGTTATCCGGGATATAGTTATTAAATCCTTGAAATTTTTATTTGTTGAACAAATGATTAAATGTTCTATATTTAGGCTTCTTGTATGTGTTCTTAAAATCTCAAGAAGTGAAATGATCTGATCGTTTGCAAGAGGATACGAAAAGTCATTAAGGATAAAAATAAAAAAAATTTTTTCAGATTGTTGCAACAATTTTTTAGTTTCTGATAGATGGTAGTCGTTTGACCCCCAAATGCTTATCATCCCTATTGATTCTATTATTTTTCTTAAAATATCCCCTTTAATTTTATTTTCTGCTTTTTGTTTGGTTCGATAGGGAGATTTATCCCCGACCTCTTTTGCTTCAACCAGGATAAGATAGTGGTTATTGTCGTGTTCATATTTACAAATAAAGTCACATTTTTTTAAAGGTATATTCTGGAGAATGTTATAATTATCGAATTTGTAATTAAAATCACTGTTTATGTTGATTTTTAAATTTGATTCAATGTATTCAGTCATTTTTCCTAAAAAAAGTAAATGTTTTCATGTTTTAGTAAATTCTCAAATTCTTCTAAAATTTCATTTGACTCAAGGGAATAAATATCAAAACCGCTTGAAACACTTATGTTTTTGTTTTCTTTTTTCATTGAGAAAAATTTAACTGTTTCTTTCCTGCGTTTTTTGTTTACAAAGTTTAAATACTTAATGAGAAAATAATTGTGAGTGGATAAAAATATCTGAATGTTAAACTCAGTTGATAATAACACTATAAAATCTACCAATGATTTCATCAAGGAGGGGTTTAAATTCCCTTCCGGTTCATCCCAGAAAAGATATCCTTTATCTGATAATTGTCCATTTTTAAGAAGGTAAATTAAAGTTTCTATTTTTCTATAACCTTCTGCAAGAAGTTTTGACTCTATATTTCCTATTCCTTTTATATAAGCCTTAAAATCTTTTGTCTTTTGATCTCTGTAAATTCTACCAAGGTTGATATCTTCTGTTTTGAATGATTTTAATATTTTGTTGATCTTTCTTTCATTTCTTCCCCTTCTAATTGGTTCATCTAACTTTTTGGCAAGATCATAGTACACTTCTTCCATAAATGGTTCTCTGTAATGTTCGTATATCCCAATTAATCCTTTGTTCATCAGGGAAAGGATCTCTCTTGTTGGGAAAAATATTGCCTTGCCAATTTTTTCAGATATATTAAATTGTGTTATCTGTACCTTTTTGCTCTGGGTTGCAAAAGAGAAGGCAAATCTGGAGTTATCAAAGTGTATTTCAAAAATAGATTTGTTCCTTCCTTGCTTGCGGGTTGAAAGTTTGCCCACCTTTTCAATTAAAAAAACTCCATTAATCTTTTCAGAAAGTTTGTAATTCTGAATTTCTTTGGTATCTCCCTCTTTTTTTTCATTTAAGAATGCTATTGATGAATATAGCAATTTAAGAAGGATCGATTTGCCGGTTCCATTTTTGCCTAAAAATACATTAAGATTGTTAGAAAATTTAAATTCACTTTTTTTTCTAAATTCCCCTATATTTTCTATAGTTACATTTTTAATCATACGACAATAATAACACAAAAAACATTATTTAAGAAAAAATTATTTATGTAGCAAGTTTCTCTTTTACAATTCTATTTACCACTTTCCCGTCAACCTGTGAGCCGTACTTTGCCATAACAATCTTCATTACCTTTCCCATATCCCTGACAGAAACTGCACCGCTTTCTTTTATTGCCTCTTCCACTATTTTTTCAATCTCTTTTTCTGAAAGCTGTTCCGGAAGGTATGATTTTAAAACATCTATCTCCTTTTGCTCTTTTTCCGCAAGGTCTTCCCTTCCCCCTTCTTTATATGCCTTTACAGAGTCTTCCCTGCTTTTTACCATTGATTTTATTACCCTTAATATGTCATTGTCATCAAACTCTTTCCCTGAATCAATCTGTCTCTTCTTTATCTCTGAGATAAGCATTCTTATTGTGCTTAATCTTTCTTTTTCTTTTGATTTCATTGCTTCCTTCATATCGTTTCTTATTTTTTCCATTAAACTCATACATACCTCCTTTTTTTACATTTTATAACTTTATGAATTTTGTTCAAAGGGTTAAAGCAACTCTATTTTCTTATGCAAACAGTGTTTCTTCCCGCCTCTTTTGCCTCATATAACGCTTCATCTGCCCTTTTTAAGGCAGGCTCAATATTTTTTTCACTGTCAAAAAACACCTGTGAAACGCCGATGCTTACTGTAACCTTAACTATGGAGCCCTGCTCTGTTTTAAACTCTTCCCTTTCTACCGCCTCTTTTATCTTTCTTGCAAGTTCACACCCGCCTTCAATAGGGGTTGAAGGAAGGAGGATTACAAACTCTTCTCCTCCGTATCTGCATGCAATATCGCTTTCTCTTTTTGTTTTTTTCAGAATGTCAGCAATGTGCTTTATTACATAATCCCCTGTCTGGTGCCCATAGGTGTCGTTTATTCTCTTGAATTTATCGATATCTATCATCAAAATTGAAATATTCTTTTTGTCTCTTCTTGATATGTCGAATATGTGTCTGGCAAGGGTTGAAAAGTGTCTTCTGTTGTAAAGCCCTGTTAAGGAGTCTGTTGTTGCCATAATTTTTAACTGTTTTTGAAGTTTTTGCAACTCCAATTCCCTTTTAACCCTTGCCTTCAACTCCCTTGGCCTGAATGGCTTTGTCACATAATCGCTTCCCCCTATTTCATACGCTTTTTCTATACTGTCTTCATCTGTTTTTGCTGTTATAAAGATTATGGGGATATCCTTTGTTTCAGTGTCTTCTTTCAGTATTTTGCAAACCTCAAACCCGTCCATTTCAGGCATCATGACATCGAGAAGGATTAGATCAATCTTTTCCTCTTTTACAATATCAAGTGCCTCTTTCCCGTTTGTTACAGGTATAACATCGTATTCTTCCCCTAAAAGTTCAAGCAAAATGCTTAAATTCTCTTTTGTGTCATCTACAATTAAAAGGGTGTACATTACACTATCTCCTCAATAAGTTTTTTTGCTTTTCTATAATCAAAGTCTTCAATTGCTTTTTTCACTTTTTCAAAAACTTCTTTATCCTTTTCATTAAGTTTGTATTTTTCAATTTCTTCTATCAAGGGCTCAATTTTTTTAGCCCTTCTTTTTTGTATTGCCTCTTTAAGGTTTGAGAACAACTCTTTTCTCTTTTCTGAAGCAAGTTCCTTTAAATTTGAGGTTTCGTTTTTGTCTTTTGTAATTGTACTTAATTCATTCAAAACCTCTTTTAATTCTTTCATCAGGCTGTCTAAAAGTGCTCTGTTTCCAGTTTCTTCAATTTCTTTTGCTATTCTATGCAGTTTCATTGCCCCTATGTTTACGCTTAACCCTTTCAATGTGTGCATTGCTCTTTTAAATTCCTCATCGTTTAATCCGTCAAATGTAATGTCAGAGTAATCGCCATAGAAGTTTGAAAGTATTTTCAGATAAAGTTTTTTGTTGTTTCCCATGTGAGACAACCCTGTTTGAGTGTCAATCTTTTTGAATTCAGGTAAATCTATCTCTTTCTTTTGTGTTTCAAAAGTATTTGAAGTATCTCCGGAAGACAGATATTTTCTCAATGTTTCAAATAACTTTTCAACATCTATTGGCTTGTTAAGGTGCTCATTCATTCCTGCAAGTTTCGTTTTTTCAATATCCTCTCGCATTGCATTTGCGGTTAATGCGATTATAGGTATGTCTTTGTTCATTTCCCTGATTATCCTTGTTGCTTCATACCCGTCCATTACCGGCATCTGGACATCCATCAGTATCAATGAATATTTGTCCGGATTTTCTTTATACTTTTTAACCCCTTCAAGCCCATTTATTGCAATATCAATTTTTATACCAGTATCTTCTAACAAACCTGTTATAATTTCCTGGTTTATTTCATTGTCTTCAACCAGAAGTATTGAACCTCTTAATTTTGGTTTTTCTCTTGTTTCTGTTTCTGTTATATCTGTTTTTGTGTATCTTTTTGTACCAGAAGTGGAAAAGACTTCTGATAGCACATTTGCAAGAAGAGACGGGTTTACAGGTTTTTGAAGGAAGATGTCGATCCCTGCTTCTTTTGCCTCTTTTACAAATGCTTCCTGCTTGTATGCATTGACCATAATTACTGTTGGGGGTTTTTCTGATTTGCACCTGTTGTTTATAAGTTTTGTTGTTTCAATCCCGTTTAATTCAGGCATATTCCAGTCCATGAATATTACATGGTATTTTTCATCACACTTTTCATTTATCATCTTTAACGCCTCTTTCCCGCTTGAAGCCACATCAACGGTAAATTCAAAGTCTTCAAGAAGGGTTTTAAGCACCTTATGCCAGGTTTCGTTGTCGTCAACCACAAGCGCTGTTTTTCCTTTAAACATATTTTTGTGGTGTTCAGCAGTTTCAACTTCCTCCAAATCTATTTCAAAGATAAAGTTGCTGCCCACTCCAACCTCACTTTCAACCCATATCTTTCCATTCATCAGTTCGACCAGTTGTTTTGAGATAGCAAGGCCAAGCCCTGTCCCTCCGTACTTCCTTGTGGTGCTTGTGTCTGCCTGGGTAAAGGATTGAAATAACTTTTTTTTCTGCTCTTCTGTCATTCCTATTCCTGTGTCTTTTACTTCAAACCTCAATCTGTTCTTTGCAATTTTTGATATGTAAATTCCAATCTCCCCTTTTTCTGTGAATTTTACCGCATTGCCCATAAGGTTTGTAATTATCTGAGTTAGCCTTAAAGGGTCTCCTTTAAACATTGCGGGAACATCCTTACCGTAACTTACAACTATATCAAGGTTTTTGTCATATGCTTTGAATCCTATCAGGTTGATAATGTTGTCAATGATTTCGTAAAGGTTGAATTCAACCTTTTCAAGGGTAAGTTTCCCCGCCTCAATTTTGCTGAAATCAAGAATGTCGTTTATTATTCCAAGCAGTATCTTTGCACTTTTTTCAATCTTCTGTATATAATTTTTCTGCTTTGGATTTAGATCGCTTTTAAGGGCAAGCTGGGTCATACCAATAATTCCATTCATAGGGGTTCTTATCTCGTGGGACATATTTGCAAGAAACCTTGCTTTAGCCCTTGCAGCCTCCTCTGCCTTTTCCTTAGCTTCACGGAGTTTCTGTTCTAACTCCTTTGTTTTTGAGATGTCTCTCCATAAAACATGAACAATATCTTTGCCATTGAATTTTATTCTTGTCAATGTTACAAAGCACCAGAACTCTTCCCCTGTTGTCCTTTTATGCACCCACTCAAAGTTATGGGTTCCCTTTTCCATACACAGTCTTATCATTTCGCTTGCCTTTTCGTCTGACTTTCTTCCGTCAGGCTGGTATTCAGGGGAGAATTGAGAGGGATGGAGGTTTAACACCTCTTCTTTTGAGTTAACCCTTAAAATTTTCAAAAGTGCATCGTTGCAGTCAATTATCTTCTCTTTATCAAGGAGAAAAGCAGGGTCGGATAAACCGTAAAACAGATGTTCAAAGTTCTTTTTCTGCTCTTCCAGTTCTCTTGTTTTTTCAGCAACCTTTTTGTCAAGGTTTTTTATGTTGTCCTCAATGGTATCAAGCATTTCATTGAACTCTTTTGCCAAAAAGCCTATTTCATCGTTGCTCTTAATATTGCTTCTGACGCTGTAGTCCCCTTTTGACACCTTGTATGCTATTTTTGAAAGCTCTGAAAGGGGTTTGAGAACTTTTCTTAGAAACAGATAACTGTAACTTGAAGCCAATAGCAGTATGAAAAGAGAGATTGCAAGAATGTACTGTCTCATTTTATTTGCAGTTGCTTTAAATTCTTTTAGATAGGCTGAGGATGCAACATACCAGTCAAGTTCAGGTATATATTCAACCCATGAGACTTTGTCGTAAATGTAATTCCCTTTGTCTGACGGTTTATCCCACTTGTAGTAAAGAACATTGTTTGGAGAATGGGCTGCTTTTACAAGGTCGTCGAAGATGTATGAATTTTGGTGGGGTTTTTAAGTTTTGAAAAGTTTTTACCATTTATGTTGTCGTTTGGATGTATAAGCATATTTCCCTTACCGTCGAAGATAAAGAGGTAGCCTGATTTTCCAATCCTTGTTGTTTTAATAATTTCCCTTAATTGTTTCATCAATTGTTGTTTTCTTTTTGCAACCTCTTTGTCAATGTCATCAAGGTAAACCCCTGTGCCTATAACCATTTTCCAGTTGGGGAAGTCTTTTGCATAGGTTAATTTTTCGTAAATTGTACTGTCTTTTGAGTTTTTCTTCCACCAGTAACTGTAAAACCCTTCCCCCTTTTCCCTTGCTATCTTTACCATTGGGGGGACTATAAGGTTACCCTTAATATCTCTAACATTTGAAAAGTCTTTGCCCTGAAGGTAGGGGTGGGAAATTAAAACACTGTTGTAGTCGCTTATGTAGAAGTAATTGTTGTCGTCGTATCTCAATTTGTTTATTAGCTCTATTACCTCTTTTTGCAGTCTTTTGTTTAAAACACTGTAATATTCCCCTGTTCCAATTATCCAGTTGAAGGGTTTGAAAACGAATACATAACTGATTTTGTCTTCAACCTTTCTGGTTTTTGGGTTTAACCATTTGTATTTGACTATGCCGGAGCCATTTTTTTTGCATTTTTTAACCATTTCATTGAAGAGATAAACCCCATTCGGGTCTTTGTAATTGCCAAGGTATTTCCCGTTTAATGAAGGGATAATCGGATGAACAACCATTCTCGGCTCAAATGTGTTTGCCCAGAAGTAACCGATTCCGCCGTTGTACCTGTAAATGTTTATGAAATTGATAATTTCTCTTTTTAATTCTTCTTTGCTTTTCTTTTTTTTATTTTTGTTATAATAGTCCATCAGGCTTTTTTTAAAATCATCTGCTCTCTCTTTTAAAAGCGTTCCGATATTTTCGGGTTTGGATTGCTGATACTTTGCCTCAATTATTGAAAATGCTGTGTCTGTCAGGTTTTTAAGTTCTTTTTTATGCCTTTCAAGAGAATTTTTCTTAAAACTTTCAAGGTCTGATGCAACATTTTTTGTGATTGTTACAACTTTGTTTAAAACCTCTTTTGCATCCTTTTCTTCAAGAGATTCTATTGTTTTGTTAACCTTTGGGACAACAAGAAAGGATATTGCAAGAGCGTATAAAATAATTGTACTTGCGACAACTAACATTGTTTTTAAAAATAGTTTTGATCTAATCATTTGCACTTCCTTTTTTAAATGAATTTTATCAGAATCAAAAAGGTAAAACAATTTTATTTTTTTACCGTTTTTTTAATATCTGACTTTTTAAATAAAGTTTTTATCTATGTTAAAATCTTTTCGGAGGCTTTATGAGAGTTGCGGTGATTGGGGGAGGCATTTCAGGCCTTTCTTCAGCATTTTTGATAAAAAAGGGATTAAAAGATGTTGAAGTTGATGTTTTTGAGGCAGGAGATTCTCCGGGGGGGACAATAAAAACTGTTCAAAAAGATGGTTATACCCTCGAGTTTGGGCCCAATGGATTTTTGAGCGGGAAAAGGTCAACTCTTGAAATTGCAAGACTCTGTCAGGCAAATGGCTATCTGGTTGAAGCGAGTGAGGATGCTGAAAAAAGGTATGTGCTGAAAAATGGCAAACTCGTGCCTTTGCCTGATTCTCCTGTTTCATTTTTCAAATCTTCCTTGCTTTCATTAAAAGGGAAGATTGAGATAATGAAGGAGCCCTTTGTTAAACCTTTGAATGATGATTATGAGGAAACGGTTGGAGAGTTTGGTCAAAGAAGGCTTGGGAAAGAGGCTGTTGATTACCTGCTTGACCCCATGGTCAGTGGTGTTTTCGCAGGAAGTGTTGATAGATTGAGTTTAAAGCAATGTTTTCCAAGGATATGGCAACTTGAAAGAGAATACGGCAGCCTTGTTAAGGCAATGTTTAAATTGAAAAGTAAAAAGGCATCCCCCTCCGGCAGGCTAACATCTTTTAAGCAGGGGATGGAATATTTAATAAAATCCCTTGTAAATAAAGGAGATTTTTGCGTTCACACAGGTAAAAAGGTTTCACATGTTGAAAAGAGAGGTAAGAGATTTTTGTTAAATACTTCAAAAGAGGAGTACCGTGCAGTTGTTTTTGCTGTTCCCTCTTATGCTTACATGGATATCGCCTTTCCATTAAAAGAAAGGGTAATAGAGGGATTAATGAGCATAAAGTATCCGCCTATGGCCGTGATTTGTCTGTCTTTGGAAAGTAAAATAGATGTTGCAGGTGGCTTTGGATTTTTGATACCTTCTATTGAGAAAAGAAGGATACTTGGTGCTCTGTACTCTTCAAATATTTTTCCCAACAGGGCTCCAGATAATCGTATACTTGCAACTGTAATGATGGGAGGGGATAACAACGGGTGGATAATGGATTTTAAGGAGGAAGAGTTAATGTTGGTGGCTATTGAGGAGTTAAGTGAAATTCTTTCAATAAAGAAGAAATACATTGAGCCTGTTGCGATGCGAAAGATCAGAAGAGCCATCCCTCAGTATTATAAGGGGCATGGTAAAATAGTTGAGAGCCTTGAAGAATTGAGCAGGCAGATAAAGGGGCTTTTTTTTACCGGGAATGCTTTTTACGGAATTGGGATTAATGATTGCACGGCAAGGGCTTTTTCTCTTGCAGATAGTGTTATTGATTTTTTGAAGGGAAACCATGCTTGAACAGGTTTATTTTTTTTCGCTTTTCTTAAACTTTTTGAGTTTGATTGTTTTCTTTGCCTTTGCTTTAAAGAAGAGCAGGGAGTTATTTTACACAGGGACATTTTTAATTGGTACCGGTGGCTTTCTTTTACTTGTTTTTTTAATGTTGAATGGAATAAACTTTGGAATGCACCCTTCAACCAACAAATTTTTTACCTATAACTTTCTTGCCCTGCTTGTTTATATCCTTTACTTTGTTTTTGAATTCTGGTTCAAGATCAGGCTCCTGTCTGTTTTTATCCTCCCCATAGGTTTCTTTTTTAATGTGGTTGCTGCCTTCCAGAGCAAACTGACCCCTGAAGTAATGAGAAATATCTCCCCTATTTTTCTTGGTATACATACAGGATTTTTGCTTTTGGGAGAAGCAATGTTTCTTGTCTCTTTTGGGGCTTCTTTGATGTATCTTATTCAGTACCGAAATCTTAAAAGCAAGAGATTCAATGGATGGTATGGGAGGTTGCCTGCACTTGAAGATCTTGAATACATAGTAGGAGTGGGAGTGCTTGGGGGATTCCCAATGCTCACCGCAGGGTTGCTCACTGGATTTTATTGGGCTGCTAATTTGTGGAACAAAACCTTCTGGTACTTTGACCCGAAAATTATCTGGTCTTTTGTTGTATGGCTTTTGTACTCTTATCTATTTTATTTGAAAATCTCCGATAGGTTGAGGGGCAAAAGGTTTATTATCCTCGTGATTGTTGGGTTTTTTCTTGTTTTGTCATCTTTTTTCATAACGGTTTTTTTCCCTTCCATTCATAGCCTGTCCCGTGGTTTTGGAGTGCGTTGATGCCTGTCGCAATAATTGGCTTAAACCACAAAACATCACCTGTCACTGTAAGGGAAAAGTTGAGTTTTTCAATGGATGATATAGAAAAAGAGGCGCCTGAATTGCTTTCAAAGCCTTATATTGATGAGGTTTTAATCCTTTCTACCTGTAACAGAACTGAGGTTTACTTTTACTCTGAGTTTCCTCAGAAGGCAAGGGTTGTGTTGGAACAGTATTTTTCCCAGAGAGCCTCTGTGGAACAGGAGAAACTTGCTTCTTACCTTTATTTCTATCAGGAATTTGACGCTGTGGAACATCTTTTCAGGGTTGCATCCGGGCTTGAATCAATGGTTCTTGGAGAGCCTCAAATATCAGGCCAGGTTAAGGATGCATTTGAAAAAGCGATAGAGGTTGGAACTGCAAAAAGAGTGTTTGTAAACCTGTACAGACATACCCTTCAAACGGTTAAGGTTGTGAGAAATGAAACAGAGATATCAAAGAATGCAGTATCCATTCCATTTGCTGCGGTTGAACTTGCCAGAAAGGTGTTTGGCAAACTCGATAACAAAAGAGCGCTTCTTGTTGGGGCGGGTGAGATGTGTGAACTTGCTGCATTGCATTTAAAAGAAAATGGAGTGTCTTCAATTGATGTGGTGAACAGGACATTTGAAAAAGCGAAGAATCTGGCTGAAAAGTATAATGGCAAACCATACACATTTGAGAAACTTTATTCTGTTATTTGCAATGTTGACATTGTTCTTTCTTCAACCGGGTCCAAAGAGCCTGTTATAGTTTTTAAAAAGATGAAAGATGTCGTAAAGAGGAGAGCGGGGGGGAGTTTGTTGATAATTGACATTGCAGTGCCAAGGGATGTTGAGGAAGATGTGGGTGACCTTTATAACATATACCTTTTTGATATAGATGATCTTGAAAAGGTGGTTGAGGCAAATAAGAAAAAGAGAGAAAAAGAGGCTGTTGTTGCTGGGGAGATAATCAGGGAGAGAGTTTCAGATTACCTTAAATGGTGCAGACTACAGGATCTTAACCCCGTTATTGCTTCCTTGAGAGCCAAAGCAGAGGAGATAAGGCGGGCTGAGCTTGAAAAATCTCTAAAAAGATTGAAAGAGTATCCTGATGAGGTAAAGAAAGAACTTGACAGATTGAGTTATTCCATTGTTAACAAAATGCTACACCAGCCCATCACCGAGTTTAAAAAGGTTGCAAGAGAAGAGAGGCTTGAAAGTAAAATGCTTCACTTTTTTAAGTCTCTGTTTAACATTGATTGAAACGGGGGGATTATGAAGAAAACATTTTTGTTATTTTTTTTGTTTTTTTCTTTTGTACTGTATGCAGGAGAGGAATGTACAACTGCTGTAATAAGTGGTCGAGCAACCATTGACAATGCCCCTTTAATATGGAAGAACAGGGATACAGACCATCTTTTCAACAGGGTTATTTTTGTAAATGAAAAACCGTATTCTTACATTGCAATAGCAAACAATGATGAGGTTTCAGGGAGGATAGTGTGGGCAGGTTTAAATGAAACAGGTTTTGCAATAATGAACTCTGTTGCTTATAATCTGCCTCTAAACTGTAATGAAATGAAGAACCTTGAAGGTTTCATAATGGCGGATGCGTTGAGAAAGTGCAGGACAGTAGATGACTTTGAGCATTACTTGAAGAACAATGAGGGAAGAGATCTGGGTGCTCAATCAAACTTTGGTGTTATTGATGCGTTTGGGGGAGCCTGTCTTTTTGAGGTTCACAACCATGGTTATAAAAGAAGGGATGCCTCTTTTGAAAATAATGGCTATATAGTGAACACAAACTTTGCTTTAAGTGGGGAAAAGGATAAAGGCTCTGGATATCTGAGGTATATTCAGGCAAAAAGGATGTTTGATTCGAGGGAAAAAATATCACATTCCTTTATAATTTTTTCGATTATCAGAAATGTTGACAATCCTTTAATCCCTATTTTGCCTATTGACAGGTGGAGAGAACTCTCAAATAAAAAGCCTTACTATGTGTATACCTATCATTCAATAGACAGGGCAGGTACTGCCTGTGCATTTGTTGTGCACGGGGTAAAAAGCGGGGGGGATCCCAGATTTGCAACCATGTGGGTTGCCCTTGGTGAGCCCCTGACAACCATCGCCGTTCCATTATGGGTTTGTACCCGTTCAGTGCCTTTCCCCTTGATAGGCAAGGATAAAGCCCCGATTTGTGTTGAGGCAATGAAATTAAAAAAGAGAATGAGGCCTTTTCTCAAGGGTAAGATGGGTGATTTCCTTGATCTTACGAAACTTGATAACAGACAGAATACAGGTTGGATAAGGCTTTTAAGGGAAAAGCAGGGGGAGATTCTTACCAGAACCGCTCTTTTTTTAAGAAAAAACCCTGATTGTAATGAGATGAAAGCCTTTCAGAATAGCATTGCAAAAGAAGTTCTGAATTTTCTTAAAGGTTTAAATAGAAAATACGACAGAGGTGAAAGATGAAGGTTATTATTGGCACAAGGGGGTCGAAACTTGCGCTGTGGCAGACTAACAGGGTAAGAACATTACTTAAAAAACAATTTCCTGATGTTTTATTTGAAATTAAAATTATAAAAACCACAGGTGATATTGATCAGAAAACTCCCCTCTCTCAGATAGGAGGGATAGGATTGTTCACAAAGCAGCTTGAAAAAGCGCTTGCTAACAAGGAAATAGATGTGGCTGTTCACAGTTTTAAGGATATGCCCTCAATTATAGAGGAGAGATTTGAAATTGCAGCAGTTCTGGAGAGAGAGAGGGTTAATGATGTTTTTATATCAAAAAAGTACAGGTTTGAAGATTTAAAGGCAAAACCTCTTATTGTTGGGACGGGCAGTTTAAGGAGAGTAAGTCAGTTAAAACTCACATTTCCACATATTCAGACAAAGAGTTTAAGGGGTAATATTGATACGCGAATAAAAAAGCTTGAAGATGGCCTTTATGATGGGATAATCCTTGCCTATGCAGGGATAAAAAGGCTTGGTATGGAAGAGAAAGTTACAGACATAATTCCCGTTGATGTTTTGACCCCTGCAGTTGCACAGGGAGCAATTGCCGTTGAAGTAAGGAGAGGGGATGAGATTATTAAAAACCTTGTGTCCACAATCAATCATAAAGAAACCATGCTTTGTGTAAACGAAGAGAGGGATTTTTTAAGGGTTGTTGAAGGGGGGTGTCGGATTCCTGTTGGTGCTTATGCAAGGTTTGAAAAAGGGTCTTTCGTGATAGATGCTTTTATTGGAAGCATTGATGGGAAAAATGTGCTAAGACACAAGGTTGAATTGCCAAAAGATGGTTTTGAAGATGCTGGAAAGAACCTTGGCAGGTATTTGCTTGAAAACGGTGGAAGAAACATCTTGAAGGAAATGGAAAAAAGATGATAAAGGAGGGAACAGTTCTTTTTGACCTTTCCTCTATGGGGGAATTGGTTAAAGGAAGATTTCTAAAGAGGGAAAACAGATTTATTGGGATTGTTGATGTTGATGGGGGGATTTATAATTGCCATATTGCGGACACTGGAAGATTAAAAGAGATTTTAACTGAAAATAGAGAGGTTTTACTCTCAAAAAATCCAGATCATCTTAAAACAGACTTTAAACTCCTTGCGTGCAAAATGGAGCATTGGGCTTTGATAAACACCTCCATTCACTCTAAAATTGCAAGAAGTGCCATACAAAAAGGGGTTCTTGGATTTATTCCTGCAGATGTAAAAAGTGAAATTAAGGTTGGGAATTCAAGGCTTGATTTCCTTGTTGACGATATGTTTATAGAACTTAAAGGAAGCAATCTATTAATAGAAAACAGGTGTGTTTTCCCGGATGCTCCGACAAAAAGGGGGGTAAAGCATATAAAGGAATTGATTGCTATTGCTGAAAAAGGGGGTAAGGCTGGCATTCTTATAATGGCTTTAAGAGACTGTAATTGCTTCAGACCTCATCTGGAAATGGACAGGGATTTTGCGTTTTTTTTTAAAACAGCAATTGAAAAAGGCGTTAAATTTTTTTCCTTTAAGGTGAGGGTTGAAGAAACAACGGTTATTTATATTGGTAATTTAAATTTGTGC
>JALSOA010000011.1 GCA_026986725.1 Acidobacteriota bacterium | reverse complement strand
GGGTTAAAGGCAAAAGGGCACCCTGTCGGTGCAACAGGGGTTTCTATGGCTGTTGTTGTTACAAGGCAGTTAATCGGCAATGCCTTAGGGCATCAACTTGAAAACCCTGAAACAGGGCTTATTTTCAACATAGGTGGCTCTGCTGCAACAAACTTTGTAAGTGTTTATAAGAGAATTAAGTGATATTAGAAAAACTTTTTCCACTTTGATTTCTTTTTACCAAGTTTTTTGCGGAGCTTTTTCTTCAACTTCTGCTCCGCTTTTTTCTTTTTCTCTTTGAGTTTCCTCTTTGCTCTGCTTTTAAATGCCTTTTTTATCTCTTTGAATATAGGTTTTGTGTCAACCTTCACCTTCGGGTTGTCTATAACCCCTGAAAGATAAACAGGGAATGTGAGTTTGTCTATCCTCTCTTCTCCAAGTTCAGGGATTTTCACTATGGAATTGTTAAGTTCAATATTTAAAATCGCATCAATTTCAACATCTTTTCTGTTGAATATCTTTCCATTGCCTTTAATGTTTGTTTTTCCATCTCTTATGTACTGCTGTTTAAGTTTGACTTTTTTCAAAACATCGTCTGTGTTTAAGTGATTTAGAGAAAATGTGAAGGTGTTGTCTCCATTTTGATTTGTTAAGCCTTTGAGTATTAACTCAAACTTCAATGTGTTTTTAGAGGATTTAAGGTGGATCTCAGGGGGCATTTCAAGGAGATTGGGGTTTGTTGAAACCTCTTTCATAAAAAGGGAAAGGGTTTCATCTTTGAGCATTCCGTATGTTTTAATATTGTCTGCTTTTAATTTCCCTATTGAAAAGACAGGGTATTTTTCAATCAGGTGATTTGCCATCACATTTTTATAGCCGTAACTTTCAGCCTCTCTTTTCAACCTCTCTTCAAGAGTTTCTCCCTCTTTACCTGTGTATTTTTGCACCTGTTTTGCTGATTCCGAGATCTTTTTATACCATCTTTTAAGCTTCTTCAATTTCCTTTTTAATTCCTTTGCATTTGCAAGGTATTGCTCAAGAGAGTTGTTACCTGCTTTTTCTTCCTCTTTAACTTCAAGGGGTTTTAAAAGTTTGCCCTTAACTTTTCTTTTTTTACCTATTTCAGCACCGAGTATTTCAACATTGTCAAGCCTTAGCCTCTTTGTCAGCAAAGCCTTTGTGCTTATGTCTGCAACAATTTTCTTTGCCTCGAATAAGTTTGTGTCCGGTTTTTCAGGGTCGCATATCTGCAAACCCTCAATTATAAACCTGCTTTCAGATAATTCAATGTAAGCCTTTTTTATGTTAACAGTTGCGCCGTTTGCCTGCTCAAGCCCGTTTATTAACTGTTTTTTTATAAAGTTTCCTGCAAGGAAGTTTTGAAAAAGGAAAAATAGCAAAACAAACACAAATACAATTGCAATTCCCCACAGGCGAAGGGGAAAGGCTTTTTTTGACATAACTTCTTCATAGTCTTTATCTTTTCCTTTGCCAAAAACAATGAATATAATTGCCTTCCCTAAAAGAGAGATGGAGATCCTGTAAATTGCAGATTTCTTTTCTTCAGCCTTTACCATGCTCTTTCTGAATGTCTTTACTATGAGAACAACAGTTATTCCGAAAACAATTCCTGCAACTATGCCTGTTAAAAGGCTTCCTGTTGTAAGGTAATATTCAAAGCCGAAGAATGCAAAAACAGGGGAGTTTATAAGGGTTTTGAAAAAATCTCCAGTGTGCCCGTTTAACAAGAGTTCTCCTATTTTAAAGTTAAAGGGGGTGAGGATATATGATAAAAGTTTGCCTATTGCAAAAAATGACAGCGAAAGTCCTATGTTTGCATTCAATATGAGAATAAGGAGAATTGTCAGTATTGTAAGCCCCGCTGAATGCTGAAAGTCGGGAATAAATCCAAGTATTGAGCCTAAAAAGCAGGCCATAAAGAGTTGATAAGGTGTTGCATTTCCCCTTAAAATCTTTCCTATCTTTCTTGTAATAAGCATACTTTCTCCTTAAAACAAAGAATCTTAACAGAGATTATACATCTAAATTTTTATTTTTTAAAAAAAATTTCAATCTAAAATCTGTGGCATAACAAAACTCTCAGGTTTGATACTATTGACATAATGTGTTTGACAGGTTAGTATTTGTAAGTACAATGAACTTTGTTGCATTGAACTTTGGTGTGTGCCCATAGCTCAACTGGATAGAGCATCTGGCTACGAACCAGAAGGTTGGGGGTTCAAGTCCCTCTGGGCACACCAGTTTTTATGGCTTTTTGAAAAATCCAAACAGGTCAGGTTCCTTTGTGGATTAAAAGGGAATCCCGTGAAAATCGGGAACGGGCCCGCCGCTGTGAACGGGGACTGAAAGCCATTATGCCACTGCCTTGATTTCAAGGTGGGAAGGCGGCTTGAGGGATGATCCGTGAGTCAGAAGACCTGCCTGACCTTTTAATGCTAACGGAGGCTTGGCGATGGTTTCTATTCAGATCGCATATTTCTAATCCCAATAACAAATCAGGAGGTTTTATGAAAAGGTTTTTTTTAACTTTAGGACTGGTGTGTTTTTGTTTTTACGGTTTTTCTTTGAATGCAAGGTTTCAGGTCAGGGAAGAGGTTGTTGTCAGTGCAAACAGGGTTAAAGAAAAGAAAAAGGATGTGGCAAAAAATGTAAAGATTATTACAAAAAAGGATATTGAAAAGATGGCTGCAGAAACAGCTGCGGATGTGCTGGCAAACATTCCGGGTGTTATTGTTTCCTCAAATGGGGGATATGGAAGCTTAACTTCAATTTATTTAAGGGGGGCCTCACCATCCCATACAATAATTATGGTTGATGGTATAGAGATAAATGATCCGATGTCCCCTACAAGAAGTGCTGATATTTCCTCAATTCTTGCATCTGATATCGAAAAGGTTGAAGTGGTTTATGGATCCGAGAGTGCTGTTTACGGTTCGGATGCAATGGCAGGTGTCGTAAACATTATAACCGTTACAAACAGAAAAAAACTTAATGTTTTTTTTGAAGGTGGGTCAAAATCAACTACCCATACAGGAGTTAATCTGCAAAACAGACAGGGTAATCTGTTTTACTATGCAAAAGGTTTTTTCTTTGACACCGATGGTATTTCCGCTGCCGATAGAAGTTTTGGAAATACTGAAAAAGATGGGTACACCAACGCTACATTCAGTGGTGGGATTAAGTACAGGTTTGATAAGAGTGAAGTGAGTACTTCTTTGATGTACATAAACATAGACAATGACCTTGATAACTTCGGTGGTCAGTACGGGGACAGCCCCTCTTTTGAGGCAGATAGGGAGGATTATTACGGGAAATTTGAATGGAAATATCTTAATCCGTTTGGACTGGATGGTTATTCAAAATTTTTGTATAATTACACTTCTGTTGACAGAAATTATGACAACGATAACAAAAATTTCCCTCCAATAGTTAATTCCAATTACAGGGGAGAATTTGATAAATTTACACTATTCAATCTTTTGAACCTTGGGAAAAATTCAAACATAAGTTTTGGCATTGAGCACAGTGAAGAAAAGGGGCATTCATACTATTACACAGAAACAAACTGGGGACCTTATGAGAGTGTTTTTAAGAAAAAGTCCGTTAACACAGACAGTGTTTTTGTAAATTTTGTTAAAGCATTCTCTAAGGTCACAGTTAATGCGGGTTTAAGGTACGATGATCATGATGAATTTGGAAGCAAAACCACCTTCAATGCAGGCTTTGTTGTCCCCATTACCACGACCCTTGATTTTAAAATAAACGGAGGTACAGGTTTTAAAGCGCCTTCTCTTTTCCAGTTGTATTCAAGTTTTGGTAATACTGATTTAAATGCTGAAAAATCTGACAGTTTTGAGGGCTTTTTTGAAAAAAGGCTTGTTGAAGGGAAATTGATTTTGACAGCAGGTTACTTTTACAACAAATATAAGGATTTAATATATTTTGATATGAAAACCTATAAATATGCAAACGGACAGAATGCAGAGACCAAGGGTGTTGAAACCACTATCCGGTATAATGGAAAGGTTTTTAACTGGCATTTTGGATTTACGAATATATCCTATTCTGCAGATCAGCCCTCTTATTTTTATAACAGACCTGAATCGACCATGAACTTTGGTTTAAGTTACACACACTTTAAATGGCAGTTTAACATTTCTGCACTTTATTACGATGATAGAACCTCCTTTGACTATTTGAATTTCAAAGAGGTTAAATTGGATAGTTTTACGGTGGTAGATCTAAGGATAAATTACAGATTTAACAGGAAGTTTACCTTTTATGTTAAAGGGCACAACATCTTTGACGAGGATTATGAGTATGTTTATGGATACGGCACTCTTGGTGCTGTTTACTATGCAGGGGTAAGGTATAGCCTCTATTAAAAAATCAGGGGGGAACTTTCCCCCCCCTTTTTTATACCTCTTTCAGGTATCTAAGTCTGTATGCAAGGAGTATGTAGATAAACCCGAGAATAAGCCTTAATCTCCATAGCACTTTTAGAATTACTTTTACACTATGCCAGAATGGTCTATTCCAGAATGCATTCCACATTGCTTCAGTTATGTGAATTTCAGTGGTTTTAAAAAAGATTGCAAGTATAGTGGGCACAAGAAAAAGAAGTAGTATTGGTGTCCCGATTAGAAACCACTTTGCCCCGCTTTTTGAGGTATATGTTTGAAGCAATGTATGGGTTGAAAATATAATGCCTGTGTACATAATGGCATAGAGGAATACGGAAAAACTGTCGGTATTTAATTTCTCGGTTGATACTATTTTTGTTGGTAGAGTAATATTGTATCCTGCAAACTTGAAAAACAGTATTAGAAGATAGAATACAGTTATTGTTAATACTATTGTAATAACCGAGATAATTATCATTGAAAGTATGTTTGCGACAACAATCTCTCTGTCTGAAACTGGAAGCCTTAAAAGGAAACCGTCTTTGTTTAAATTATCTCTTTTAATAATGGTTGCAATTATGTAAATAAATAATCCAAGGTTTGTAAGGCTTAAGTCTATTCTGGCATTTATGGGGGTATCGGGGCTAACAACTGCTTTCAGTGTAAAGGCCCAGAGAACAAGAATTGTCATAATTCCGGTTATTAACAGGGGGACCCTTTTGCTTTTCAAAAGATATAATCTTAAAACCGCAAGCATACATCCTCCTTTTTATGCAAATATTTCAAAAATATCTTCTAATGTAGGTTCTGTAATAATGTGTTTGATACCCAGTTGTTTAAGGTGCTCTGCTGTTTCTTCTGTGTTTTTGCTTAAAATAGACTTTTCTCCCAGGAACCTTCCTGTTTCCCCTTCGAGTTTTTCGTCAGGTATCTTCTCAAAGGTGAATTTACTGTACTTTTTTTGCAATGATTCCATTGAATCTTTTAAAACAATCTCGCCGTTTTTCATTATCACGGCAACATCAAAAAGGTTTTCTATTTCATTGATTAAATGGGTTGCAACAATCAATGTTGTTTGCTTTTCCGCAATGATGTCAATCAGTGTTTTGTAAAAGTATTTTCTAACCACAGGATCGGTAACCCCAAGTGGCTCATCTAAAATGATCAGCTCTGGGGAAGGGCATAGAGTCAGGATCTGAATTGCCTGCATTTTTTGACCATTCGAAAGAGAATTAAATGGTGCATCCCAATCAAACTCAGTAAATTTTTTAATCCTATCCTCAAGATCTTTGTCCCATTTGGGGAAAAGGCTCCTGTATGCCGGAAGATACTGGTTTAACGACAAATTGGGGAAGAATTCTATGGGAGATGGTGCACTGGTTATCGTTTTTAAAGCACTTTTAATGGTTTTTCTGTTTAAAACTGTTCCTTTGTAAATGATTTCACCCTGATAGTTTATAAGTCCCAACACACAGTTTAAAAGGGTTGTTTTCCCTGCACCATTTCTCCCTAAAAGGGCATAAATTTTCCCCTTTTCAAATTCTATTGATAGATTCCTGATTACCTTTTTATTAATAAAAAATTTTGTACTGTAACTTTTGGAAAGATCTTTAATTTCAAGAAATTTCATAACTCCTCCCTGAATTTTTTGTTGATTTTATTTATTAATTCTTCCTTTGAAATGTTGAACTGCTTTGCCATTCTGATAACATCAAGTATCTTTTCCTCAAGAATTTTGCTTTTAAGCATATTGATACTCTCTTTCCCAATGCTTTTGACAAAAACTCCAATTCCTCTTTTTGTTTCCACAAACCCTTCCAGTTCAAGTTGTTTATAAGCCCTGGCCACAGTATTTGGGTTGAGGCGTAAATTAACTGCAAGTTCCCTGATAGACGGAAGTTGACTTCCAGGCATAATTTCCCCTGAAGCAATCAGGGTTTTAATACCGTCTATCAACTGTTTGAATATCGGAATTTTGCTTTTTGAATTGACTGTTATCAGCATGTTACCTCCATATCCTTACTGTTCTACTGTAATAATACAGTATTACACATCAAAATGTTTCAAAAAAATTAATTTTTTAAAATGTTATCTGTGGGATATAACTGAAAATCGAGGGCTTAAAAAAATAACTTTACTGTTTTCAAGAAGTTTTAAGTATTTGTTTGTTTCTTTTTTTCTCACAATAGCGATTGATTTTTTTTCCTTTTTCCATTTTTTTAAAAGGTCATCAATATGGATGAGAACCTTTTTGGTTTCGGGGTCAGAGTAAATGAATTCCTTGTCAAACCTTGTTTCTATAGGGTGTATTCCGGTGTAAAGTATGAAACTCCTTGAATTGAATCCCACAAGGTACACCTTATCGGGTTTTGAGGGTAATTTATTTATAAAATTTGCAGTGGTTTTCATTGTGAATAGATATTTTTCAGGTGATTGAGCAATTAAGGTAAGTAAAATAAGAAAAATAGTAACATTTTTAATCCCGGAAAATATTAGAAGGATTTTATTTGAGTTGATAAGAAAAATTGAAATATTTATTGCCAGAACAATAATTGTAATTAAAGATGTGAAAAAATTTAACGGGATGTGTTTGAAAAAATAGAACCACAAAACAATTGCAATTTCAAATACTGCAAGAATATTAAAAACCGCACATTTCTTTTCTCTGTTGAATAGCAAGTGTGAAACAAGTATGGAAAGTGATGCCAGGGAAAGAAGAATGTAAAGAGATAGTTTGCTTTTGGGAATTGAAAACAAGATGATTGGATAGATAAACGAGATAAAGATAAGGGTTAACATTTTGTTTTTTTTAATATTTGAAAACCTCTCTCTTAAAAGGAAAATAAAAACAAAAACAAAAGGGTATGCAGCGTAAAGCAAGACCTCAATAAAGAAATAAAAGGGTTTTGGATGCCCGAAGCCATGGCTTGAAAACCTTGACATTAACTGTTTTCCAAAAAGGTAATTGAAAGAGTTGGGGATATTTAAAAAGATGTAAAAAAACCACCAGAACCCGATGATAAGTGAGAGAAAAATGGGGATTGGCTTAAAAACACTTTTAACAAAATCCAATTCTCTGGCAATGTATCCCCATAATATTATTACAGGTAAAACCTCGAAGAAGCCTATAGGCCCTTTGGTTAAACCGGTTAAACCAAGGGAAATCCAGAAAAGGTACAAAAAAATCCTTCTGTTATCTCCGTAAAGTTTTAAAAAAAAGTAAAACGACATAAGAACAAAGGTTAACAGGAAGATGTCTGTTGTAACAATCCTTGATGCAATAATAATCAGAGGCATGGTTGCGAACACAAATGCAGAAACAAAAGCCCTGTCTTCATCTTTGAACACCTCAAATGCTATTAAAAAAACCAGAAAAACGCACAAAGTTCCAAAAAGGGCAGCAAAAAACCTTGCCCCAGACTCGTTTACTCCAAGGAGTTTATATCCCAGTGCGGTTAGCCAGTAAGTTAAAGGAGGTTTTGTTATATGAAGGATCTTATTCTGGGTGGGAATCAACCAGTGATTGTACACAAGTGTTTCGTATGCGATCTCACAGTACCTTGCATCTGAGGTTTCTGTAAATGGAATGTACGATTCTAAAAGGAAAAATGAGAAAAGGGATGTAAAAAGAAGAGCAATAAGATACCTATTTCTTTTTTTCATCTGAAAGATTCTCTAATTTTCATCTGAAAGATTCTCTAAATACTCTTTCCATTCAATAGGAAGGAGGTATTTTTTCTTATTGTTACATTCTTTACAGCATGGAACAACATTCCCTTTTGTTGTTTTTCCACCCCGTACAATGGGAACAATGTGATCCATGGTTAATTCTGAGGGTTTGAATTTTCTTTTACAGTAATAGCACACTCCTTCAGCCTTTCTTCTCTTCCACCACTGGCTCTTTCTTAGTTCCCTTGCCTTTTGTTTTTCTCTTTTTATGTGTTCGCTATCTGCACTTACAAAAAAACTCATAACATACAAAATATAACAAAAACAAAAGATTTTTTCAATTGAGCCTTGTCTTTGAACAGAATTAAGGTAATATACATTTGTAATATTTGAACGGGAGGTTTTATGAAACAACCCCTTGTTGGAATAATAATGGGAAGTGACTCTGACTTTGACATAATGAAAGAGAGTGCTAGGGTGTTAAAAGATTTTGATGTGCCCTTTGAGGTTATAGTCACATCAGCACACAGAACCCCTGAAAAAACATTTGATTATGCAATAAATGCAAAAAAAAGAGGGATAAAGGTGTTAATAGTTGGAGCCGGTATGGCTGCCCACCTTGCAGGGGTTATTGCTGCAAAAACAGTGATACCTGTGATAGGAGTGCCTATAAACTCCTCATCTCTCAATGGAATAGATGCCCTTTACTCAACCTTGCAGATGCCATCTGGGATACCTGTTGGTACCATGGCAATAGGGAAAGCAGGCGCAAAAAATGCAGCGCTTTATGCAATTCAGATACTTGCCATTAACGACAGTGAACTTGAACAGAAACTTGAAAACTATAGAAAAGATTTTGAAAGGGTTGTAAAAGAGAGGGAAAAAAAGGTACAACAAAAACTTAAAGAGTTTCTTGATGAGTAAGTTCTTCATAAAAACCTTCGGTTGCAAACTGAATCAGTTTGATTCTGAAAGGATAAGAGAGGGTTTAATTTTAAATGGTTACTTTGAAACGGAAGATATTGAACAGGCAGATATAATTGTCATAAACTCGTGTGGAGTAACCCGCAAGGCTGAAAAAGAATGTTTCTATTTTTTAAGGAGGGCAAAAAGAAAAAACAATAGAGCAAAGGTTTACTTTATTGGATGTTTTACAAAGCCTGATGATAAAACAAAGGCTACATTTTTAAAAGGAGAAAACAAATTCCTGATTCAGGAGATAGAAAAACTGCCATTTTTCCCACAGAATCAGGGGAAACATGCAAGACCTCTCATATACATACAGAATGGCTGCGATCTGAAATGTTCTTACTGTATTGTTCCCAAATTCAGGGGTAAAAGCAGAAGTGTGGCTTCTGAAAAAGTCATTGATCAGATTGAACATCATCTGAAAAGTGGAAAGAAAGAGGTTGTGTTGACTGGAATCCATCTTGGGTTGTGGGGACATGACCTCACTCCTGCAATCACAATCCTTGAACTATTAAAAGAGATTGAAAAAAAGTTTAAAAACAAAATAAAGGTTCGTATATCCTCCCTTGATTCAAATGAGATCAGTAATGAACTTATAGACTTTTTTGCAACCTCAACAACAGTTCAACCACATTTCCATATACCTCTTCAAAGTGGGAGTGATGAAATTCTGAAACTTATGAGAAGAAGGTACAACAAAAAACAGTTTGCATCTGTGGTTGAAAACCTGAAAAAAAAGGTAAAAGACTGCTGTATAGGTGCAGATATTATTGTTGGATTTCCTGAAGAAACCGACGATCGTTTTCAGGAAACTTACACATTTGTGAAAAGTCTTCCCATTGATTACCTTCATGTATTCCCCTTCTCAAAAAGGGAAGGAACTGAAGCCTATTCAATGAAAGGGCAGATTGAAGAAAGGGTGAAAAAAGAAAGGGTGAAATTATTGAGACGACTTTCTGATGAAAAAAGAAGAAGATTTATGGAAAATTTCAAAAACAGAATAAGAATGGGAATTGTGATCCACCCTGATCTTGTTCTTACTGATAATTATATTCAGGTAAGAGTAGAACAAAATCTTACCCCTTCAACCTCTGTAAAGGTGAAAATAACCTCAATACCATCAACAACCATTGCTAAAGGGACACCCGTTTGAATTAAAGATTTAGATATTTCTTTAACATCCCTTTACATATTTTTGAAATAATTTGCCCGGTAAAATCTATTTTTATTTTATTTTTCGTCTGCCTTTTTATCTGTAACTTACCGCTTCTATTCCAGCAAGTGCAGTATTATCAGTTTTTTCAATTGTTTCACATCCTGCTATTTTTTTGTTGCTTATGATTTTTATGTAACAACCCTCTGATAATCTTTGAAACAGGTTAATTAATGGTGTTTTAAGTTGAGAATGTGGTAAAAGGTCTATTAGTTTGCTTTCGACGGTTTCTCCGTTACTGTTTATCAAAAGGGCCTGAGTTTCTGCAATTGAGTTTTCAGTATTTACAATTGTTATTGAACTTTGATAATTTTCAATGTAACTTAGAGGAAATATCAGTTCAGTGCCGTTTTTTACTCCACTCAATCCCAGTATGCCTCCCCAGGTGTTCTGGTTTTTGCTCCCATAAATGGATTGAACTATAACCTTTGTATTGCTTTCTATTGTGCACCATCTGATAAGTCCGCAGTAAGATCCAGAGTCAGTTTCAAATAATCTTTTGTATTTGCTTCCCGGGTCAATCGATTTTTCTTCTTCCTGTATAAGATCTCCGGTTGCATTGTAAAATTTTAATGTAATTGATGATTCCCTATTTTCTGGGTTGGTAATTATGTATCCACACCAGAACTGGTTTTTGTTGTCTGGGATAAATGGGATAACCCATCTGTAATCGGGCTTTTCAAGTTGAAATGCTGCAATTTTCCCATCATTTCTTCTATATATGACGAAACCGTTAAAAGTTGTTTGTTCAAATGGATTATTGGAGTTTGAACTAAAGTATCCCCAGAAGTTTTTGTTTAATTGCATCTTTGCTTTCTGAACTTCCATTGTTTTTAAAATAGAGAGGTTATTTCCCAAATCTTGGTGGTTATAGTATATTGTGCTCATTGCCGGGTTACTGATATAGGCAATTGTTTGCCACATAGAGGTTTCTTCGGCAATGTGGGACAGGAAAAGTTTACCATATACAGGGTTACCAAGGTATGCCATAAACGCTCTGTCTTCATCTGCTGAGATTATGAGATATATAAGGTTTTTATCTGAATTAAGTTCTATATTATAGGCATTTGAAAGGTTTACAAGGTTTTCCAGCATTGTTGCTGAGTCTTTAGCAATATTAAATTGAAATGTGTTTATTTTGTCTCCGCTGTTATCGTATGTGTTTACATTTAGAATCGCATCTTCATTTAACGGGTTTATTATTTTCAGGTTGATTAAGTTTTCGGGTATCCCGGTTATCTCTGATATACCTTTTTTGTTGTAAACAATGGGATTTGATGATAATACCGTAACCGGAAGAGTGAAACTCTCTGTTTCTTCTCCCTCATCATCAATTACCTTTACTTTGAAGTAGTATGTTTTCGAAGATCTCAAAACTGTTTGATAAGAGTTTTGGGTTGTTTCATCCTCGTATTCGTTGTCCCCATCAATATCCCACTGGTATTTGACTATGTTTCCACCATCTGGGTCAAATGCCTCACAGACAAGGGTTATGGTGGCAGGATTTGTTACTTTGCTTGATGGTTCAACAGTGAAAGAGTTAATTATGGGTGCTGTTTGATTGGAAAAGATTGCATGTAACTTTTGGTCTCCATGTATATTACAGAATGTGTACTCTGTCTGACAGCAATCAAAGGCTACAGGTTGGCCATTCAGATAGAGGCCGCTTAATGTGTACCCGTTATCAGGGTAAAAGTGTACAGTTGTGCACCCATCAGGTTGACAAACTGTTACATTGTCATCCGTAGTTGTACCATTTTCTGTTGTTACATATATGTTGAAGCAAGGCTGTTGAGGTGTTATGGTTACGCTCGCAGTGTTGTTGGATTGGTTCCGGTCCTCGGGGTTGCTTGAGGTAATAACTGCAGAATTTGTATAAGTTCCGTTTGAGTTAACTTTGCAGACTACTTTTAATTTTGCATTCTCCATGGGAGAAAGGGATGGTATTGACCACAGTCCTGATTGGGTATCGTACTCTCCTTTTGTAACATTGTGAGAGAGATAGGTAAAACCTGAAGGAAGGTTGTCTTTAACTTCTATATCTTTTACTTTTGTGTCTCCGATGTTTTCAACAGTAACCGTAAATTCAATCTCGCTTCCATAGAATACTGTTGTTTGATTTACACTTTTTGTAATGGAAAGATCGGTTGTTTTGCCCAATTTTATTAAAAAAGCATTTTCGCCACTTCCATTTTCCTGATATGATCCCGGTGTTACAGGGAAGTCTGAAGAGGATGTGTATCCTGTTATGTATATTACTCCTGACCCTGTTGAGGTTATGGAAGTTGCTATGTCCTCTGCTGTTCCCCCTATAAAGGTTGAATAATTGAGTTCTTTTTGTTCATTGTCCAGTATTGTAAAAAAACAGTCGCTTTCAACTGAATCGTTAAATTCTGTTGAAAAGGCATTTGAGGTCACGGGATAATCGTAAGAGTATGTGTATCCTGTTATGGCAGGTTTTCCCCCAACAACTGTGATTCCTGTTGAAATGTCTGCCAATGTACCTCCAACAAAGGTGGAGTAGGTTACATCAAATGTATCTATATTCAGACAGGTAATGAATACATCGAAGTCTCCCTGCAAGTTTTTTTCAAAAGCGTTATCGGTAATTGGGAAATTTTCCGATTCGGTAAAACCGGTAATAAATACCCTGTTTTGCTGGGTTATTGCTATTCCGGTTCCTTCATCAATATCATCGCCACCTAAAAATGTTGAGTAGATTATGTCGGTACCGTTTCTATCGATTACTGTTAGAAATGAATCCTTTGAGAATTCTGATATCTGGTTAGGGTGAAAATGAGATTCAAAGGCATTATCTGTTACCGGAAAATCTGAAGATTCGGTGTGGCCTGTTACAAAAGCCCTGCCATTGTAATCTATTGTGATTGCATTCCCTTCGTCATCTTTGTCTCCTCCGATAAAGGTTGAATAGATGATTGAGGAGCCATTAGGATCTAATTTTGTGACAAAGATATCTTTTCTTTTACTTTCATTGAATTGCGTTTGAAATGCACCTGCTGTTACCGGAAAGTTTGTGGATCTTGTATAACCGGTTATGTAGGAACAATCATCACTATCAATAGCCAGTGCTTTTATCTCGTCTGTGCCTGTTCCCCCTAAAAGTGTTGAATATTTTAGGGAGGAACCGTCTGAACTCAGTTTCAGAATAAATCCGTCTGTTTCACCATTAAATGTTGAATCGAAAGCATTATCTGTTACAGGGAAATCATTTGATTTTGTTACTCCGGCCACAAAGACTTCACTTTTTGAGTTTACTTTTATACTCCTTCCTTCATCGTCTCCCCTTCCACCTATAAAGGTTGAAAATTCAAGTGAGGAACCATCTGGGTTGAACTTTGAAACAAATATATCCTTTTTTCCACTATGAGTTTCATCAAACACGCCCTGTGTAACTGGAAAATCAGGAGAAAGGGTATATCCAGTGAGGTAAACATGATCATTGTTATCTGTTGTCACCGAAAGACCTCTGTCTTCTCCACTGCTTCCGCCTAAAAAAGAGGAGTAGATTAAATTTTCCCCTGTTGGAGTTAAACAGCTAAAGAACACATCTTCTTCCCCATGGTAATTTTTATCGTAAGCATCGTTTGTTACAGGGAAGTTAAAAGATCTGGTGTAACCTGTTACAAATACATTGTTATGATTGTCAAGTGCAATTGCATTCCCTTCTTCTTCATCATTTCCCCCTAAAAGGGTTGAACAAATAAGATCTGTGCCGTTTGTATCCAACGCTGCAACAAAACAGTCTGATTCACCTTTTAATGTGTTTTGGAAGCAGTTTTCTTTTAATGGAAAGTCAGTTGAATATGTGGTACCTGTAATAAATGCTCTGCCATCTGATGTTAAGGTAATGTCATTTGCTTGATCATTTTTGCTCCCACCAAGATAGGAGAAATAGATGATTGAAGATAGATCGCTATTGAATTTTGCAATAAAAGCATCGAAATTGCCTTTCAAGTGGGTTTGAAATCCATTTGCACTTTCTGAAAGTGTTGAAGACGAGGTCTCTCCCGTGATGTAAGGGTTTCCATTTGAATCCAAGTCTATTCCGTACGCCTCATCGTATCCATTGCCTCCTAACAGTCTGGATGCTGATATGGTTGAACCATCTGAACTTAATTTCATGATAAATGCATCTTCATAAGCGTATAATTCCTGTCCGTTTGCTGGAAATGATAAAGAGTTTGTACCCCCAGTTATGTAAGCCTCACCAGAATTGTTGACAGATATATCAAAAGCGTAATCATAATCTTCTCCTCCAATTAATGTTGAGTAGATAAGGGCACTCCCAGTTTCATTCATCTTAACCACAAAAGCATCTGTTTTTCCCTGTAATTCACGGTTGAATGATCCTGAAGTTGTTGGAAAGTCAGATGAGTTTGTCCAGCCGGTAATGAAAATGTTTCCGTTCCTGTCAAGTTCTATTCCCCTTGCAGTATCATAGTTGCTGCCACCTAAAAATGTTGAAAAAATTAGTGTTGAACCATCTGCGCTTAAAGCTGTAATGCAGGCATCTCCTCCCTCTCCATTGTATGTTTCACTATATGCCCCTTCGGTGGCGGGGTAATCCGGGGAGTATGTGTTTCCCGCAATAAAAACCTCTCCATTGCTGTTTACCTTTATTGAATATGCTTCATCATTCTTGCTTCCTCCTATAAATGTTGAAAATATCAGTGTGGAATTGGTATAGTCTAACTTAGTTACAAAGATGTCTTCATTGCTTTTTAGAGATGTTTGAAACACACCGGGTGTTGTGGGGAAGGTTGAACTATTTGTGTAACCTGTTATATAAGCAAAGTGATCTAAAATTGCTATATCAGTTCCCCTTTCATCTCCTGTTCCGGACGGTCCTAAATAGGTGCTCCAGGTTATAATGGGATCGATGATAAGGGGATACAAGTGATTGTATTTCCCGATTTTGAAAGCGAATTTTCCACCTTTTAAAATCCTGTACTCAATTTTAATAAACTTTTTCTTACCGTTGATGTACTGATATGCTTCTGGCCTGGTTAATGTGAGAGTAGCCCCTCCAAGGGTTGCAATGAGAGAACCGTTTTTTTTAATTCTCAATTTTCTTGTTCCTGTTTCAATGATAATTTTTTCAGGATCTTTATCTTTGTGAACAATAATTCTGTATTCAAGTTTGTTTAAATAGCCTGAAAAGGCAATATCTATTCCATCCCAGACATCTTTGTAAACAATCTCTCTGTAAGTGTCAACATTCCTTATCCAGTTTTCCCTTTTTCCGGTGAGAAAATTTACCTTTCCACCGGTATTTTTTTCGAGATATACTCTGGTTTTATTTCCTTTGCTTTTATTGTAAAATGAAAATTTAAATACGGATACTTTGAGTTTTTTCTGTTTAACTTTTAGTGTCACTTTGTTTTTAGACTTTTGAATTATTGTTTTCTTTTGCAAAAAGGGTATTCCAAAATATGCGCCATTATAAGTGAAAATAATTCTTGTGTTTTTAGTTTGAATAAATGATATTGCCTCAGGTGTGTTTTTTAAAATTGTGTAATTCTTTTTACCTTTTTTAACCTTATTTGGTACAAAATAACACGGTGAAAACTTCAATGAATATAAGTTGTTGTTTGATTTTTGATTTGCAAAAAGAGGGTTGTTTATCGAAAGAATGGTCAAAAGAAGGCAGGCAAATACCTTTAAATAATTCATTTTTCCCTCCTGATGGTAAACTTATTTTTATATAATAAAAAATAAAAAAATTTCTGGTTTTTTTATAATTATTAGGTGGTTGTCCGGAGGTTTGATTTTTTTAAATGATTATTTTTGTTATTTTTTAAATTTCTGGTTGAAAAATTGGGAAGACAGTAATAAAATATTTAAGCGTGTGTGCATTTTTTGTCTTTAAATATAAAAAGAAATGGGGTGAGAGGCTAAATGATTACAGTTGAAGTTAGAGAGGGCGAGAGTTTTGAGAACGCATTAAAGAGGTTCAAGAGAAAGTGTGAAAGGGTAGGGATTCTTTCTGAGATCAAAAAGAGACAACATTACGAAAAACCAAGTGAAAGAAGAAAGAAGAAAATTCTCGCTGCTCGCAAAAAGATGTTGAAGAAGCTCAGACTGGAAAGACGCCTTAATGGTGATTGATTTTGTTTTTGATGAACTTGAGTTTGGCTCTGCTTTAAAAGAAGTAAAGAAACATTGCTTAACAGAGCAGGGCATTGATTTTTTTAATTCTTTGAAATTTTACACAGATGTGGGCGAGATCGCTTTTGAGCAAAGAAGATTTTTTCTTTTTTCAAAAGTGATTGAGTCAGGAAAACAATTAAATTGGGAAGGTGGAAAAAAGGTAAGCCTTCCCGATTTTTTTTCTCCGAATTTCTCTCTTTCCCCTTATGAAGTTATTGTTTTGTACAAAAATTACATTTCTTCAGAATCAATTTACAGAACATTTTACCAATTTGAAGAATTCAGAGAGTTTTTTAAGGAATTCAAACTTTTACCTGATTTTAAAAATGTGGTAAGAAAAACATTTGAATTCGATGGAAGTTTTAAAGAGAATGCAACTAAAAGATTGTCTTCTCTTTTTAAAGAGTTAAAAAAGGTTGAAACCAACATAAAGACCAGGTTGAACAAAATACTTGAAAAGTACAAAGATTATGTTTTTGAGTCAATTATAACCACAAGAAATGAAAGGTTTGTCATCCCGATAAATAAAAATTTTAAGGGCAGGTTTGAATGCCTTGTTCATGATTTTTCATCTAGTGGAGCAACAGCCTATGTTGAACCAATTGAGATTGTGGAATTAAACAATTCTTTGATTGAGATCAAAGGAAGTATTGAAGAGGAAAAGAAAAGGATTCTGGCAGAATTAACAAAGGTGGTGATAGAGAATAAAAATGTGTTTAAGGTTTGTGATTTTGTTGTTGGATACTTTGACAGTTTAAACGCAAGGTACAGGTTTTTGAAAGAATACAATTTAACAATGCCTGAAGTGAGAAGGGAAGGAGGTCTTTTTTTTAGATCTGCTGCTCATCCTTTAATTCTTTTTTCGGGTGATAAAGTTGTAAGAAATGATGTTGAATTGAATGAAAGAAAGAGGATCCTTATCGTGTCGGGTTCTAATACAGGTGGCAAAACCGTTTTTTTAAAAATGGCGGGTCTTCTGGTACTTATGTGTCAGTGTGTCATCCCTGTGCCGGTGGAAGAGGGGAGTTTTTTTTCTCCATTTTCAGATATACTAACCGACATTGGAGACAGGCAGGACATATCTCAATCCCTTTCAACATTTTCTTCTCATTTAACAAGGATAAATTTAATACTTAATAGGGCAAATTCTTCAAGCCTTGTTCTTATTGATGAACTTGGAACAGGTACCGAACCTGCTGATGGTGCTGCAATAGCAATGGGTGTTGTTCATGGTTTGATAAAGAGAGGCGCCTTTGCCATCTTGACCACACATCATCAGGATATCTCTTCCCTCTCTTTTGAATATTCTTTTATCAGACTTGCAAGTGTTGAATTTAATAAAAAAACTTTATCTCCAACTTATAAACTTATTTACGATGTGCCGGGTTTAAGTCATGCCATTGACATTGCTGAGAGGCTTGGATTACCGGAGGATTTTATCAATATTGCAAGAGACTATTCAAAAAAGAGCAATAAAGATTACTCCTCTTTGATTGCTGAGTTATCGGAAAAGGTTAAACGATATCGTGAGTTGATCAAGGAGGGAGAGAAATTAAAAGAGGAACTTTTACAAAGAAAGAGAATGATTGAAGATAAAGAAAAAAAGGTGAATGAATTAAAAAGGCTCCTATCAAGGGATCTCAAAAGGGAATTTAATGATTTCATTGATTCTTTCCGAAAGGAGAAAGAGAAATTGCTGCACGGTATTAAGGGTGAGTTGAGGAAAAAAGCAGACAATTTTGAAAAGGGTTTTGAATCTGAATTCAGAAAAAAGTTTTACAGGCGGATAGAAGAAAGTGGAGAAAAAGATGAGGAAAAAGATGTGGTTCCCTTTCAAAAGGGTGATGTTGTAAGGCACAATTTTCTGGGTATAGAGGGCAGGGTTGAGGAAGTATCAGGGAGAAAGGTGCTCATTGTTTCTCGGGGTAAAAGAATGTGGGTAAGTGAGGGGGATATTGAATTTGTAAAAAGGATTGAGAAAAAGTGTCAAAATATAAGTATTTCATTAACTACAAAAGAAAGACTTTTCCCGCTTGAGGTTAACCTTGTGGGTAAAAGGGTTGAAGAGGCTGTTGATATCCTTGACAGGGAACTTGATAGAGCAATTTTAGAGGGGTTTGAAAAGGTCAGGATTATTCATGGCCATGGAACAGGCAGGTTGAAGAGGGGTATTAGAAGTTATCTTGGCACCTTGTCTTTTGTGAAGAGGATCGAATCTGATTCTAACGATGCCGCAACTATAGTCAGTCTTTAGTTATTTTTTAAAGATGTAAAATAGGTTTAAAAGGTAAAAGAAGAGTATGAGCAGTGCATCCAGTCTGAAGCCTGACTTTACTCTGTACTTTAATGATGCGATGGTAATTGAAACCAGGATAACAAATATAAAGATTGAGAATATTATCCCCTTTGAAGCATGTGCAAACATATTTCCAGAATAAAAGAAAGATGAAATCCCCAGTATAAACATGTTAAATATATTGCTTCCGAATATATTTGAATATGCCATGTCAATCTTCCCGATTTTAACTGCGCTTAAAGACACTATCAATTCTGGCAGGGATGTTGAAATGGCGAGAAAGAGTTGACCCACAAAAGTTACTCCAAGGGTTACTTCTTTGTTAAAGAGATAAATGGGGGTGGTTGCAATACCATCACACACAATGGTTAGCCTGTATCCGCTTATCACGATCACGATTGATAATATTAAAAACAAAATGTACTCTTTAAAGAGTTCTCGAATTTTCAGAGAGATTTTTTTTCTATTTTTTTTGTTTCTGTTTTCAAACCTGAAAGATGTGTAAATTATGAGAATGTACACAATGGAGAGTATTAATCCCCCTGTTTTTGCTTTCAGGAAGATCAATATTCCCGCTAAAGATGCTATGAATAAGCCCATTGAAGCGTTAAAGATGTTTTCACTTTTTGCCATGTATTTGAATCTTAAAGATGTGAGGATAATGAGGGCTATTACCACCATATTGAATATGTTGGAACCTATCATGTTACCAAAAACAAGATTTGCCCTGTGTATCTTTGCAGAGGATATTGCGGTTACGAGTTCTGGTAGAGATGTGATGGATGCAAGGAGTAAAAACCCTATGGTATTTGATCCTATACCTGTCTTTTCTCCCAGTATGTCTCCGTACACCGTCAACCTGTATCCTGAGACTATCATTACTAATGAGATTATTGAGAATTTAAAAAGAAGGATCAGCATTCTTTTACCCCACCAGAGAAGTTGTTGGTTTCAAATACCTCTACACTTTTCACTTTTAGATCTTTGTTTAGCTGGTTGAAAATAAAAATTGCAATATTTTCAGTTGATGGTGTTCTTTTTTTAAAGAAATCAATTTCATTTAGGAGTTTGTAATGAAGTTTTCCAATTGCTTTTTCAAAAAGCTCCTGAATTATTTGCGGTTTTTCATATTGAAATGTTGCGATGCAAAGGAAGTTATGTCCATGAGGAGTTTCTTCGTTATGAATGTGGGATGCAACAAAGTACTTTTTTAATTGATAATAAAACTCAGTCATTTAACTTCCCTTTCAGGTGTTTTTTGCATATCTCAATGTAATCAAATGGTGAACCGTTTGACATAAATAAAAATACGATCCCTTTGTTTTCCATCATCTTAATAACATTTTTAAACTCTTTTATGTTATTCACAATTATAAAACTTTCACCTTGAGGTGGACAAAAATTGTCTTTGACAGAGTGTCTTTTTTTTGAGGGAACTGGAAGGAAAACAATCTTATCAGTCAGGTTAGATAGGTTATAAAGCTCTTTGTTGAATTTTCCGCTTCTCATGGTGTTTGTTGCAGGTTCAATTATTGCAATTACCTTTTTTTGTGAAAAAATCTCTTTTGTTGTTTTGATTGTGTAT
>JALSOA010000010.1 GCA_026986725.1 Acidobacteriota bacterium | reverse complement strand
AGTTCTTTTGTCGTTAAACCGGTAAAGATTTTTGCTGACGGTTCAAAGGTGAAGTATGAATAGAGAGGAAAAGTATCTGACTTTGCATCTTTTTAAAGGTATTGGCAACAAAAGAAAAAAGGAATTGCTCGAACGGTTTAATTACAACATAGATGAGGTTTTGCTATTTTTAAAAAAGGAATTAAAGAAAGTTCAAAAATTCAATGAAGTTGAAAAAGCGCTTAACTCCTGTGAAAAAAAAAGAATTTTAATCGTATCAATTGTGAATTCAATCTATCCCAAAAGATTAAAAGAAATACAGGATTGCCCTGTTTGCCTGTTTGTAAAGGGGCGGGCAGAACTGCTTAAAGAAGAGTACATGGCTTTTGTTGGCACAAGGAGGGCAACCACCTATGGTTTAAAAGCCACCGAGTATCTTATTTCAGGTCTTTCTAATTACCGAATTGGAATTGCAAGTGGGTTTGCAAATGGCATAGACACTGCTGCCCACACAATTGCTTTAAAAAGTGGTATGCCAACCGTTGCTGTTTTTGGAAGCGGGGTTGATATTGTTTATCCAAAAAACAACGAAAAATTGTATGAAAAAATGATAGAAAAAGGTTGTATCATCTCTGAATTTCCTCCTGGCACAAAACCAGAGCCTTTCAGATTTCCGGTGAGAAACAGAATAATATCCGGTATCTCTTTAGGTGTGGTTGTTGTTGAGGCAAGGGAGAAATCAGGCTCAATGATAACGGTAAACTTTGCTCTGAACCAGGGGAGAGAGGTTTTTGCAGTACCTGGCAGAATATTTGACAGAGCCTCAATCTCAACAAATTTAAAGATAAAAAACGGTGAGGCAAAACTTGTTTTAAGTGCAGAAGATATAATTGATGAATTTTCTTTTGTTGCAATTTACAAAAAATCTGATAAATTCATTGAGTTGAGCGATGCATTTGTTGAAAAGTTCCTTTCAACACCGAAGAGTGTTGAGGAATTGATAAATGAGTGCGGTATGGGTTACAGTGAATTGATCACTAAATTGTCCATGTTAGAGGTTGAGGGTAAAATTGTTAAAAACCAGTATAATCAGTATATGAAGAGGGTTTAATGGCAGATAGACTTATAATAGTTGAGTCTCCAGCAAAATCAAGAACAATTGAGAAGTATTTAAAAGGAAAATATCATGTTGAAGCAACAATGGGGCATATTGTTGATCTCCCCAAAAATGAATTTGGAATTGATATTGAAAATGGGTTTAAGCCCCGATATGTTGTAATTGAGGAGAAAATGAAACTCGTTTCAGGATTAAAGAAAAAGGCTAAAAATTATTCTGAAATATACCTTGCAGCGGACCCTGACAGAGAGGGGGAGGCGATATGCTATCACCTGAAAAATCTTTTATATTCAAAGGATAAAAAGATATACAGGGTGCTTTTTAATGAAATTACCCCTTCTGGAATTGCAAAGGCTCTTGAATCTCCCGGTGATGTTGATACTAATAAATTCAATGCCCAGCAAACAAGGAGAATTATTGACAGAATAGTTGGTTACAGGGTTTCCCCTCTATTGTGGGACAAAGTTAAAAGAGGATTGTCTGCAGGAAGGGTTCAAACAGTAGCATTGAGGATAATATGTGAAAGAGAAGATGAGATCAGAAGGTTTAACAAAGAAGAATACTGGACAATAACTGCTGAATTTATTAAAAATGAAATCCCTTTTATCTCGAAACTTATTGAAATTGACGGGAAAAAGGTAAGAATAGGGAATAAAAAGACTGATATAACAATTGACAAACAAGAGATTGCTGAAGCGATAAAAGAAGAACTTGGAAAAGGAAATTTTGTTGTTAATGAAATTAAAAGAAAACAGAAAAAGAGAAATCCTCTGCCACCATTTATCACAAGCAAGTTACAGCAGGAAGCTGCAAGAGTGCTTGATTTTCCTGTTAAAAAAACAATGAGTATAGCGCAAAGACTGTATGAGGGTATTGATATAGGTGATGGTCCTGTCGGTTTAATCACCTATATGAGAACAGACTCAACAAGGGTTTCTGAGGAGGCGCTTGCCTCAGTCAGGGGATTTATTGAAAAAGAGTTTGGGGTGGAAGAGTTACCTGAAAAGCCAAATATTTTTGGGAAAAGTGAAAATGCTCAGGATGCTCATGAAGCAATAAGGCCAACATCTGTTTTCAGAACCCCTGGATCTGTTAAACAATACCTTTCAAAGGATGAGTTATCCCTTTACACACTTATATGGAAAAGGTTTGTTGCAAGCCAGATGAAGCCTGCAATATTTGAGGAAACCGTTGTTAAAGTAAAAAACGGTAAATATACCCTTGAATCAAGTGGCACTGTTTTGAAGAAAGAGGGTTTTTTAAAGGTTTATAATCCTGGGGTTGGCAAGGATAAATTGTTACCTGAATTGGAAGAGGGAGAGTATTTAAATTTAAATAAGATTGAAACAAAGCAGAATTTCACAACTCCGCCGCCAAGATTTACTGAAGCAACACTTGTGAAAGAGCTTGAATCAAACGGTATTGGAAGGCCGTCAACCTATGCCACCATTATTTCAGTTATTCAAAACAGAGCCTATGTTTTAATGAAAGAGAAGAAGTTTTACCCGACGGCATTGGGAGAACTTGTGAATTATCTTTTGATAAATGCCTTTCCTGGAATTTTTGAGATAAATTACACAGCAAACCTTGAAAAAGAACTTGATGGAATAGAAGAAGGCAGATTGAATTACCTTGATGTGTTAAAAAAATTCTATTCAGAGTTTGACAGGTATTTAAGGAAGGCTGAAGAAGAGATGGCAAATGTGAAAAGAAACGGTGTCCCCACAGGTGAAAAGTGTGAGAAATGCGGAGCAGAGATGGTAAAAAAAGTGGGTAAATTCGGGGTTTTTATTGCATGCTCAAACTACCCTGAATGCAAAAATACAAGAGAGGTTGTTGAAAGTGCAGACGGGGATGATACAAATGGAGATGAGAAAAAGTGTCCGAAATGTGGGGCAAACCTTGTATTGAAATCGGGAAGGTATGGAAAATTTTATACATGCTCTAATTATCCTGATTGTGATTACAGGGAATCCTTAAACAGCAATGGCAATGGAGCAAAGGTTTTAGACAAAGAATGCCCTGTTTGTGGCAAGCCCCTTGTCGAAAGAAAGGGAAAGTATGGAAAATTTATTGCCTGCTCAGGCTATCCTGAATGCACCTATATTGAAAAGCAAAAGCCAAAAGAATTTGATATTGTATGCCCTAAATGCGGCAAAGGAAAAATAGTCCAGAGAAAAACAAGAAGGGGCAAACTCTTTTACGGTTGTTCAAGGTATCCGGATTGCGATTATGCCTCCTGGACATTGCCTGAAAACAAAGACAAAAAGCGTTAAATGTGTTGTGATCTAACAGAGATCAGAGGGTACAATCTTAAACTTTACCAGAGAAAAAAAGGTTATAGATTTTCAATAGATTCGTTTCTGTTAGCCTATTTTGTTGCTACTCAAAAGTTTGAAAATGCATTTGAAATAGGGGCTGGAAATGGTATTGTTTCTCTTCTTGTTGAAAGGATGACAGAGAACAGTAAGCACTTTGAACTTGTTGAAATACAGGGTGGCCTGTGTGATCTGCTGAAAAAAAACGTTGAAATGAACAGGCCTTTTAAAAGTGAATTCATTGTAAGGTGTGAGGACGCAAAGTATATTTTGCCATCAAAGACCCCTGACATTGTTTATCTGAACCCTCCATTTACTGATTTTAAAAAAGGTAAGGTTTCTCCAAACATTGAAAAGGCAATTGCAAAACACACCTATATGCTTGAATTTAATCAGTACATTGATTGGTTTATGGAAAATACTCATGGAAATTCCTCACTTGTCATTATTGAGAGTGTATATAACCTCCAAAAGATAATTAACTATTTGAAAAAAAAGGAACTTTTCCTGAACAAATTGGTTTATGTAAAGCCATTTGATAACTGTGATCCAAACCTTGTGCTGTTATTTATTATCAAAAAGAGCAGAAAAACTGTTTTTGACGAAATTGTGATATACAGAAAAAAGGGTATATACACCGAGAAAGTAAAGAAAATTCTGGGCATGGTGTGATAAAATTCTGCTATGGGATTTTTAAGCGGTGTTCTGAATATAAAGCGTTTCTTTATTGAAAATACTGATTTTTTTAAAGATAGAGAGAGTGTGGTTGCAAATTTAACAAATTTTATATTCAAAAACATAGAAAATAGTTCATCTGAAGAGTCGATCGGCTGGGTTAACCCTATGAAACCCTGCGGAACAGAGATTAAGGCAAATGACATCTTTTTTTCCAATTACATTTTCCTTGCTATGAGACACGATGTAAAAAAGGTTTCTCCTCTTTTTCTTGATTTAAAGGTTAATCAACTTATAGAAAAAGAAGATCTTGAGATAAAAAGTAACAGGGATTTAAAGCAATTAAAAGAGGATGTAAAAAATGATTTGTTGAAAAGGTCTTTGCCGTCCTCAAAGATTGTTGATGCTGTTATTGACATAAAAAGGTCAATTCTTTTAATCAATTCTTCCTCTTTGAAAACATGCTCCCTTTTTTTGTCTCTTTTTGAAAAAACATTTGCCATTCTCCCAATTTTTGTTGATAAAACTGTTTTTGCACATATTTCAACTGGATCTGATGGGGTTAAAAAACTGTCTGAATTAAATGAAACGGTTATATACGATGAATGAATTAAAGATAGAAGAGTTCGTAATAAAAGAGTTTTTTCTGTATTTGCTTTACACTTCCGAGGCAAATGGTGGAGAGTTTGAAGTAGGCGGAGAAATACTTTTCATTCAGGTGCTTGACAGGTTAAAACTTGAGGGAGAGGGGGATGTGTGGGAGACTGACCTGAAAAAGGGGGTTCCCTCTATCTCCCAGGAGGCGAAAAGGGCTATATTAAATGGGAAGATGCCTTCCTTTATGAAGTTGAAGGTAAAGTCTGGCGAAGATGAATTTATTTTTTCACTTGATTCAAAATCCCTTGAACTGAAATCTCTTAAAATACCTGCTGTTGCAATAAACGAGGTGGGCATAAAACTGGAGCAGAGGTTATTTTACATTGAAACAATTTATTTTGTTTTGGAATCTTTGTTTAAAGAGTTTTTTAAGGTAAGAACCAACAATGAAATGTGGCAAAAATTCATTGATGATGTGAAAGCATGGGCAAAAGAAATTTAATCTATGTTTTTCTAATCGTATACACATTTTCGTTTTCCAGACCCATTTTTCTAAAATCTGAAGGTAAAATCAGGTTATTTGTCTCTTTAACCAGAAAAAGGGGTATAGAGTTGATAGTAAAATCAAAAAGAAGGTTAAAACTCAGTGATATTAGAAAAAAGTTCACCGATAGCGAAAAGGCTAAGATAAGAAAAAAAAGGCTTGGATTTACGAGAAGTTATTACATTCTATATCAGGATTTAAAACAGAGGTACAAAAAATCAATTTTAGACAAACTTTTCCCCCATGATTTCATTAAAAACGGTTATTACTTTCACAGGGTTAAATACAGGGGGAAAGAATCATTCTGGAGGATCTCTGTATGGTTTACCGGCAATGGCATGAATTACAGGATCTTAAAGAAAATTAACAACAAAAAAAGTAACTTTTTATACCTTGATACAACCATAAAGATACCCATAAAAATGTTACTTCCATTTTTGAGACCTGCTCCAGCTGATAACAGGAGTAAAAAAATTAAAAAAGCGAAAGAAAAAAAGTCCCTCCTTGAATACGGGGAAGATAGCCATGGAAAGTATGCCATCTACAAACTCAAGAAAGGCGAAGCCCTGTATTCGGCTGTTGTTGTAAGATTTACCGGTAGGCTTGATGCGGACTCTGTAATGCAATTGGCCTATGAGATTGCAAAAAGGAGCGGGATAAAGGATGTTACAAACATACCCGTTGGTTACCCTGTTAAGATCCCATTCAAATACCTTTTACCTGAATATCTGCCGAAAGATTCAAAAGAGCACAAGAAATATGAACAGGAATTGGTTCAGTCTCAAAACCTTGCAGATCAATTTAAAATATCTGCAAAAAAAGGACTTGAGGGTGTGTATGTGATAATAGATCCGGGACACGGAGGAGCTGACACTGGGGCAATGTACAACGGAGTATGGGAAGACGATTACATGTATGATATTATGTGCAGAGTAAAAAGATTACTTGAAAAGGAGACAAAGGCTGTTGTAATACCCACTGTTTACGATGCAAGTTCAAAATACAGGGTCTTTGACAGGGAGAAGTTGTCCCTTGATAGAGATGAATTTCTGATAACGACTCCAGAATTTAATTTAAATTCAAAGTATGTTTCAAAGGTTGGTGTCAATTTACGCTGGTACCTTGCAAACTATCTGTTTCAAAGAAGGGTTAATAGTGGAGTACCTGAAACAAACATTATTTTTATAAGCCTTCATGCCGACGCTCTTTACAAAAAGGTCAGGGGGGCCATGGTATATATTCCGTACGCAGGTTTGTACAGAAAAAAGGCATTATGTAGGGGCAAAATTTACTTCAAATACTATGAGGTTAGAAAACACCCTGTTTACTTTTTCACAAGAAAAGAAGTGCAGATTTCTGAAGGTTTATCAAGGAAGTTTGCAAATAATCTCGTAAAAAGCCTTGAAGGTGAGCAGGTCCCTGTTCATAAGGAAAAACCTGTCAGGGAATTTATATTCCGCTCAAAGTATTCAAGGCCATTTGTCCCTGCTGTTATCAGGAACAATAAGGTTGTAATAAAGATGCTTGTTGAAGTTGCGAACCTAAAAAACAAAGAAGATGCAAAAAATGTAAAAAACCCGAAGTTTAGAGAAAAAGTTGCAAAAGCAATCGTAAAAACAATTGAACAGTTTTACTCTCCCTCAAATGGAAAAAAGCAATAAGTTTGAATTAACATACAGATTTTTCAGGTTTGACTCCCCATTAAACGGGGCAAGGAAACTTTATTTTTTTAACATTATGCGATGGAAGATAACAACCCTTCACCTGCTCTTTAAAAAAAGGGAAAAATTCTCCCTGCCTGTTCACTATGAGCCTGAAAAATTAAAAAGCAAAAAGGATTTCTTCTGTGTTTTAGGGCACGGAACAATACTATTTCAAATAAACGGCAAAAGGATAATAACAGACCCTGTTTTTGGCAACATTCCCTTTTACAAAAGGTACACCCCATTTCCCTATTCTCTTTCAGAGATTGGAAAAATTGATTATGTACTGATATCCCACTCCCATTATGACCACCTTGACATTCCCTCTTTAAAAAAGATAAAGCAGGTGCAAAAGGTAATAGTCCCTTTAAAGGTTTCAAAGTATTTAAAAAACATATTCCCTTATGAAAAAATCTGCGAATTAAACTGGCTGGAAGAATTTTCCGATAATGGGTTTAAAATAACCTTTTTGCCTGCAAAACACTGGAGCAAAAGGAGAATATTTGACACGAACACAACATTGTGGGGAAGTTTCTTAATACAATCTGAAAAAGCAAACTTCTACTATGCGGGGGATACAGCTTACTCCTATCACTTTAAAGAGACAGGCAAAATGTTCAAAATTGATTACGCATTTCTGCCTGCCGGTGCATACAAACCTGATTATATAATGAAACACAACCATTTAAGCCCGGATGAGGCTTATTCAGCCTTTAAAGACTTAAAAGCAAGGTATTTTGTCCCCATTCACCATGGCGTATTTAAACTGTCAGACGAACCTGTAAGCGAACCCCACCAGATTTTAATGAAAAAATATAATACCCCTCAAACCCTGATTCCCCCCATCGGCACTGTTGTTGAGGTTTAAACCTTAATAATTAAATCCTTTTTAAAATCAGGCAATCTTTCAAAAGGGTAACCCTTTTGATTACACAAAACCCTTGTTTTATTTATGGAAAATTCAGTGTTGTAATGGGTATGCCCATAAATCCACAGAGCAATATTTTCATTCTCCCTCATCAAATATTCAAGGTTTGATGCAAAAGCACAGGGTAAAACCCTTTGTGAAAAAGGAAGATTGGGAGAAAGGTAAAAACTTTCAATTGCCTTCAACGATGGCGCATGGTGTGTTATTATAACAACCCTTTCATTTTTATATTCTTCTAATTTGTTGTCAATAAAATCAAGAGATTTAAAAAACTCATCCCTTAAATCATCGGGGGAAAGCCTGCTGCCATTTTTTATTTTAATCATTGAGAAATCGTTTATTTTACTTTTGATAATATGTTTAATTGAATGAAAATCACCAAACAGGTTAAAATCAGACCACAATGTTGTTCCTAAAAAGATAATATCTTTAAAAATAAACTCATTTTTTTCAAGAAAATGAATATTTGAAAATTTTTTTGCCCTGTTTTTTATAACACTGTACCCATTTTCTAATGTTGTTCCATAAAATTCATGATTGCCGGCAATAAGCACAATCTCTTTATCTTCTGGAAACCTTCTATAAACATAATCAACCACTTTATCAAACCTGTGAATATCCCCTGCAAGCACAATAACATCCTCACCGCAGTCCTTATACCTCAACCTTGCATTAAACTCAATGTGCAGATCACTGAAAACCCTGATCTTTACCATATCAATAAAATAAGCCATCTTTTTTCAATTTCAATTTTTTTATTGACAGGGGGGTGGTGAGGGATTATTATTTTAAGTGTTCAATAATTTAATTATTCAAATATTGATTAAGTAAATTTAATGGAGGAAGAGTTAGATGGATAACCCATTTTCAGCAATGAGCCTTTTAACGAAGTTTATTCACATTAACCACATTCACCTCTCAAAGAGGATAAAAGATCTGGATCCCTCTTTGAGTAAACCTCAGGCAAGTATTATTATCCACATGAGTCCTCACCGGGGTTATAGGGTTGGTGAACTTGCCAAAATTCTTGAGGTTACCGCAGGCGCTGTTACCCATGCTTCCAAGGTGTTGATAAAAAAAGGCTATTTGCTCAGGGAAAATGGAGAGGATTTAAGAACCGTTTACCTGTCTTTAACTGAGAAGGGAAAGATGTTGAGAGAGAGGATTATTGAGGAGATTGAGGTTTTAAATAAAAAGGTTGTGTCTGCCCTTGATGATAAAGAAAGAAGAGTGTTTCTTAAACTCCTTGCCAAGATTACAACAGAACTGGAGAAGGAAGTTTTTGACCATGAAGTTAAGTAAATTGTTTTTGTTGTTAATTATTTTTATCACATTGTCCTGTAATCTTGCTCCTGATGTTGATCTATCAAAGGGAATAACTAAAGAAAAATCTTTTTCTGTTTGTAACCCTCCTGGTAAAAGTCTTTTTGAATACCCTTGGTGGAGGGAGTTTCAGGATCCGGATCTTGACCGTTTTGTTGAACTGGTAAAGCAAAGGTCACTTGATTTTAAAAATGCCAGATTGACTGTTGAGAGGTTTAAGTTGCTTTACAATGTTTCAAAAAGCAATTTCTGGCCCGAAATTTCTCTCTCCACGGGGGGCACGAGAAATAAAACCAATCTTAGAACCTTTCTCCCACAGAGCGGGTCTTTCAAAAACACAAACTACTCCTTTATGTTCAATGTTTCTTACGAAATAGACCTTTTTAAGAAACTTTCAAACACCAGAAAACAGTCTTATTATGGTTTTTTAAAGTCTGTTGAGTCACAGAAGGCACTTGAGTTATCTGTGCTTTCAAATGCAGTTGTACTTTATTTCAGATATTCTGAACTGTGTTTTGAGGTTGAAAAGTTCAGGGAGATATTAAAAACAAACACTCTGATAAGAAAAAGTGATCTCTCCAGTTACTTGAGTGGGGTTGTCCCATCTGAGACTCTCTTAGCATCAGATGCTATTGTAAAGCAAAATGAAAACGCAATCTCTCAACTTGAAGAGAAAAAACTTGAACTTGAACAGACCATAAAAAATGTACTTTCGGATACAGATGCGAGGTTGAAGGTAAGCGATTTTTCGAATTTTAAAAGGAATTATCTTCCTGTAGCTTCGGGGATACCTTCAGAGTTGCTTTTGAGAAGGCCTGATGTAAGAGTTGCATATTTCGATGTTTATTCTAAAGCATGTATGGTGGGAATTGCAAAGGCTAACCTTTTTCCATCTATAAAGTTAACCGGTTCAGATGGATTTAAAACAACCGCTCTTTCTCTTCTTTTTCAGCAGAGATCAAATGTCTGGAACTTTGGAATGAACATATTTCAGCCTGTGTTCAACAGGGGTGCTTTGATAAACAGATTGAAAATTTCAGAGAAAGATCTGGAGATCTCAGTCAACAATTACAGGAAAACTGTAATAAAAGCCTTTGCAGAGGTTGATTATCTTCTTGATCAATACAGGCAATTGGTAAAAAGGCTAAACAACGAAAAACGGGTTTTAATTGTAACTAAGGAGATCGAATCTAAAAAGTTCAGGGATTATTTAATGGGGACCGGTGATTTAAGAGGCTATCTTCTGGCAAGGGTTAACACACTTAATGAGGAGATTACCCTGAACAGACTTTATTTATCTTTGCTAATAAACAGGGTTTCTCTGTACAAGGCGTTGGGAGGGGGGATAGACAAAATCAACAATCTTAACCTTGAGGTGAAGAATGAAAAATAAAAGAGAAATATTCGTATCAATCCTGATAGTTTTTGCCGGTATTGTGTCATTTTTGTTGTTTTTAAAATTCAGGGTTACGGCTAAAAAGGTAAAGTTTGAGTATAAGGGCCCGCTTGTTGAAGTAATGGTGTGCAAAACCATGATTCAGCCTATTCCTGTTGAGGTTTTTGGTACTGTTGATTCATTGAGAAAGATAAACCTTGTTCCCCAGGTATCGGGAAAGATAGTAAAAGTAAGTGACAGGTTTAAAGAGGGTGGATTTTTCAGAAAAGGAGAAGCTTTGATTTTTATTGAAGATACTGATTATAAGATTGCACTTGAGAAGGCTAAAGCAAACCTTGAGAACCAAAAATTGAACTATAAACAAATAGAAAAAAAGGCCAGAATTGCGAAAAAACAATGGGAGGATTTACACAAATCAATTCTAAAAGGAAATGAAATTAAGCCAGACGAATTAACCCTATACATTCCTCAAATGAAAGCAGCAAAGGCTTCTTTGCTTGCCGCTCAAGCAGGCCTAAAGATGGCTGAATTAAACCTTGAAAGAACTGTGATTAAGGCACCATTTGATTGTGTGGTTCTTACCAAAAAGGTTGATAAAGGGCAGGTCGTTTCCCCTCAGGTTGTACTCGCTTCTGTTTATGCAACGGATTCTATTGAGGTTGTGTGCCCTCTTACGGAAAAGCAGTATTCGTTGATAGAGAGGGGTAACAGGGTGTATGTTTTTGGAGAGGGCAAGGTTTACCCTGGGGTAATTGACAGGTTTGGAGGAAATTTTGACCTTAAAACAAGGATGATAAATGCTTACATAAGGTTCAAAAAGGGGTGTGGAATTGATCTTAAGCTTTACAGCCTCGTTAAATGCAGAATTCAATCTGTTGAAAAGAAGTGTGCAAAGATACCCTTAAATGCTTATAGGGATGGAAAGGTGTGGCTTTACGAAAAAGGGAGACTGAAAATAAAAAAAGTGCAATTGATATACGAAACTGAAGGGTCTGCTTATGTTTCAGGTTTACCCCATGAGTTTAACCTGATAACCACAAACCTGTATGCTGTTTCCAATGGCATGAAGGTGAGGGTGTTGAAGGGTGAAAAATGAAAAGGATTGTTGAGTGGACCGTTAAAAACCATGTAACTGCAAACCTTCTCCTTTTATTCATAATACTTTTTGGTTTTGTAAACATGATTAACAGCAAAGTTGAGGTTTTCCCCTATTACAGCCTTGACATGATAAGTGTAACTGTACCTTATAGAGGAGCCACTCCAAAGGATGTTGAGGAAAGTATATGTGCAAGAATTGAAGAAGAGGTTTCCGGTATTGACGGGGTTAAAAAGGTAACATCAACGGCAAGTGAGGGCGTTGGTACAGTATTTATTGAGGTTCAAAAGGGTTATAATGTGAGGAAGGTGCTGGACGATGTTAAAAATGCGGTTGACAGGATCACCAATTTCCCGCAAGAGATTGATAAGCCTATCATTACAGAGGTTTCGAGAAGAACTGAGGTATTGAAGATACTTGTTTACGGTAAAGCGGATGAAAAAGACATAAAAAAGGTGGCTGAGAAGATAAGAGATGATCTCACATCTTACAAAGATATTTCCCTGGTTCAGATAACATCTGCAAGACCTTATGAAATATCCATCAATGTTCCACAAAAAAGCCTTGAAAATTATCATTTAAGCCTTTCAGACATTGCAAACATTGTAAGATTAAATTGTAGGGACATACCAGCAGGCAGAATAAAGGCGAAAAACAGGGAGATACTTATCAGAACAAAGGGTTTAAAATACCATGCAAAGGATTTTGCCAGAATCCCTGTTATTAGTGATGAAAGAGGAAATGTTGTTTGCCTTTCAGACATTGCAACTATAGAGGATGGTTTTGAGGACATTGACAGTGATGTAACCCTTGATGGATATAGAACAGTTGTTGTAAATGTGTACAGGGTCGGGAAGCAGTCTGCACTCAAGATAGAGAGAATTGTGAAAAAATATTTGAAAGGTGAGAAAAGGTTTTTACCTGAGGGGATTCACCTTGTTATTCTTGGAAATATGGCTGAGATATTAAGAAGCAGGCTGCATCTTCTTTTAAAAAATGCAAAGTACGGTTTATTTCTGGTTCTCATTCTTCTTGCCATTTTTTTAGAAGTAAGGCTTGCTTTCTGGGTGGCGGCAGGTATTCCCGTTTCCTTTCTTGGTGCATTTATTGTTCTTCCCCATTTTGGTGTTTCAATTAACATGATATCACTGTTTGCTTTTATTATATGCCTTGGAATAGTTGTGGACGATGCAATAGTTATAGGGGAACATATTTTTTACAAGATGGAAAAAGGAATGCCCAGGGTTGAGGCTGCAATTGAAGGGACCATGGAGATGGCACTTCCAGTTTTTCTGTCCGTTGCAACGACAATAGCCGCATTTTTCCCCCTTTTGAATGTTGAGGGAGTATTTGGAAAATTTATGTTTGCAATCCCTGCGGTGGTCATCTCTGTTTTGACCGTGTCATTGCTTGAGGCATTGTTTATACTACCCTCTCATCTTGCAGGCATAAAGAATAGAAAGTCAAATCTCTTTCACATCCTTCCCGATTACTTCAACAAAAAACTTGATTATTTTATTGATAACATCTATCTGAAATTTTTACGGACTGCTATTGAGAAGAGGCACATAACGCTTTCAATAGGTGTTTTTATGCTCCTTTTTACTCTGGGGTTTTTTGTATCAGGCCATTTGAAGTTTCTCTTTTTCCCTAAAGTTGATTCTGATCAGGTGGTTTGTTCGATAAAATTGCCTGAAGGATCAGGTGCACTGGAGACTGCCAGGGCAGTTGATTATGTAAAACAAAAAGCGTTTGAACTTGAAAAACAAATAAACAGAAAATATGGAAAAAGTGTTGTTAAACATATTGTTGCCACTGTGGGATTACAGCCTTACACAAACAGGCATAATACATCAGCGACTTCAAGGGCTTTTGCTTCAAATAAGGGCGAGGTTGCACTTGAACTTGAAAAATCTGACAAAAGGGGTATTGACAGCAACGAAATAGCGAAGATGTGGAGGAATCTAACTGGTGAGGTTCCTGGAGTTGAAAGCATAACCTTTACTGCTTCTTTGTTCAATGCGGGGGCACCGATAAACATTCAACTTTCTGCGGACGATTTTGAACTTTTAAAAAAACTCTCAAAGCAACTTGAAAACAAATTAAGGGAGTTTAAAGGAGTTTACGATATTAAAGACAATCTGGAAGGGGGAAAACTTGAAATAAAACTGAAATTGACCGAGGAAGGAAAGATACTTGGATTTAATGTAACCACTCTTGGAGAACAGGTTAGAGGGGCATTTTATGGACTTGAAGCGGTGAGGATTCAGAGGGGTAAAGATGATGTGAGGGTTATGGTCAGGTATCCTGAAAATGAGAGAGACTCCAGATATTTCCTGGATAATTTAAAGGTTAAATCACCTTCAGGTGTGCTTGTTCCGCTGTCAAATGTTGCAACTTACACTATCTCTCCCTCTTATTCTGTAATTACCAGATCAAACAGGAGAAGGGTGGTGAATGTCATGGCGGATGTTAACGAAAAGATAGCAGACCCAGACAAGATCCTTGAGAAATTATCAAAAACATACCTTAAACATCTCAAAGAAAACTATCCTGGTTTAAACTACTCTTTTGAGGGTCAGGAGAAGGAAAAAAGTGATTCGATGAAAAGCATGAAGATAGGCTTTTACATAGCCCTTCTTTTAATATATGTTCTTCTTGCAGTTCCATTTAACTCATTTAAGATCCCCCTTGTAATAATGACAGCAATACCCTTTGGTATAATAGGTGCTATATGGGGCCATGTGTTGCTGGGGTACGATCTGAGCCTTCTCAGTTTTTTTGGTATTGTTGCACTCACCGGAGTTCTTGTTAACGATAGTCTTGTTCTTATTGATGCTATATATCAGTTTAAAAAGAGTATGCCGAATGTTACAAAAACAGAGATAGTGATTGAAGCGTGCAAAAAAAGGTTCAGACCTGTAATACTTACCTCAATTACCACATTTGGTGGTTTAATGCCCATGATATTTGAAAAATCCGTTCAGGCTAAGTTTTTAATCCCGATGGCAATAAGCCTTGGTTTCGGGGTTATGTTCGCTACTGGGATAACACTTGTGCTCGTCCCCTCCCTTTATATGATTTTTGACGATTAAATGCTTAATTACTTGACAGTTATGAGGTTAACGCATATCATTAAAACATGGTACAGATAAGTTTTTCAAAAAAGGAGATTCTTGTAAAAATAGTTTATTATGGAATGGCGCTTGGAGGCAAAACCACCTCTTTGCAGTATATTCATTCGAGGATAAAAGACAGGAGTGGAGCAAGGTTATACTCAGTAAAAACTGAGGAAGACCGAACCTTGTTTTTTGATTTCCTTCCAATAACTATTCCATCTTTAAACGATTATAAGATCAAGTTAAAACTTTATACTGTACCTGGACAGGTGAAATACGCCTCAACAAGAAGGGCTGTTCTTGCGGCAACTGATGGGGTGGTTTTTGTGGTTGATTCTCAGAATAATTTGATCAGGGAGAATAAAGAAAGTTTAAAAGACCTTTCATCAAACCTGAAGTTTTATAACTTTGACATAAACACAATTCCAATTGTGATACAGTACAATAAGAGGGATTTAAAAAACATTCTTCCACTTAAAGAGTGTAAAGGTCACTACAATATAAAAAATTGGCCTGATTTTCCAACAATTGCAATAAATGGAACCGGTGTTCTTGATGCTTTTTTTGAGATTTCAAAACTTGTTATAACAAAATTGAAAAAGGAAAAAAAACTTCAGGTTCCAGACAATTTTGTAAATGAATTTATGGTTTATTTGAGACACATTTTTACAGAAGAGGATGAAACAACAATTCAGAAAGATGCAAAAGAGGAGGATGGATTAAACATTGTTTTCCATTCATCAAAAAAGGATTCCCAAGATGAAATAATACATCAGGCTGTTCAAACCAATATGGAGTTAACTGAGCTCTTTCATGAACTTGGAGAAACCAGGAGAAAACTTGAATTTAAAATCAACCAACTTATATCCGCAAGTAAACTTGCACAAACCATCGTTTCTGAACTTGAGTTAAATAGAATTTTTAAACTTGCCTCTGATTCATTGAAATTATCTGCAAAGGTTGGTGTTTCAATTCTTCTCGAAGACGATAAGGGAAACCTGGTTCAAACATTTATTGATAATTTGAAGGAGGATTTTTTTCTTGAGATCTCAAGGGAGGCAGGTATAAAATTGCTTCCCCGGATCTATAATCAGAATAAATTGGTCATTGTTTCACCCTCAAAGAATTCAGAGATCTACAGATTGTTGAAAAAGTATCATCCATTGGTGAAAAGCAGTGTTTCTTTGCCTTTGAGAAAAAGGAATAAAAGGATAGGAATTATCAACCTATACCTTTTTCAGGATATGAACATAGAAGAGTCAACCCTTCACTTTTTTAACATAATGGCCAATTTTATATCCATAGCAATAGAAAATGCCAGGCTCTATAAAACTGTTCACAATCTAAATCGACAGTTAAAAGAAAAGATGGAGTACATTGAGAACATAAATAAAAAACTTGAATCAAAAGTTGCTGAAAGAACAAGGGAACTTGAATTGAAAAACAGACAACTTGAAAACTTGCTGGCTCAATTAAGAACCATAGATAAATTGAAAGACGATTTTATGGGATTGATGTCCCATGAATTGAAAACCCCTTTAACATCAATAATAACCTATGCGGAAACCATTGCAGACGGTTATATTAAGGATCCTGAGGAATTGCAGAAGTTTGCAAGGGTAATATACAAAGAGGGGCAGTATTTATCGTCCATTGTTGAGAGGGTAATGGACACGGTAAATATTGAGAATAACAGGTTTGAACTTATAATCCAGCCTTACCCTTTAAAGGCCCTTGTGATGGAGCAATTGCACAGGATTGAAAACGATATGAAAGAAAAGGGATTGAAGGCAGAGATAAACATACACGATAGCCTTGTTATGGTTGACAATCAACAGGCCGGAAAGGTAATTTACTTTGTTCTTGAAAACGCCGTTAAGTATAGCCCAGCAGGGGAATTGATAAACATTTACTCTTCAATTGATGACGGAAATGTGAAACTTTATATTTCTGATGCCGGTCCTGGTATCAAACCTGAAGATATAGAGATAATATTTGACAGGTTTAAACTCATTGAAAAATTGGAGCATCACAAAAGGGGACTTGGATTAAGCCTTCATCTTGCGAAAAGGCTTATGGCAAAGATGCAGGGTGATATATATGTGACCAATCCCGGAAAGAAGGGGGCTGAGATTTGCATTGAGTTTAAAAAAGCGTAAATCGGTAATATCAATTATCCCGTACTTAAATGCAAAACCGTTAACATACTTTTTAGAGGTTGCAAAGGGGAAAGAGTACAGTATTGAGTATAACCTTCCTTCCGAATGTGTTGCAAGGCTGGAAAAAGGTGAGGTGGATGCGGGGATTGTGTCAAGCCTTGCAATGGCACTTATTCCCGATTGTAATGTTGTTGATGGAATTTGCATTGCTTCAAATTCAAGTGTGGAGAGTGTGTTACTCTTTTCCAAGTATGAGATTGAAGATATAAACACCATTTTTTTAGATCCGGCCTCGGCAACCTCAAATGCTCTGATAAAGGTTTTAATGGAAAAGTGGTTTAAAAAAAAGTGCAACTATAAAAAAAGAAGGGCAACAATAGATGAATTACTTAAGATAAAGAAGGCAGGGGTGCTTGCAATAGGGGACAGGTCTTTAAGGTTTGGCATGGAAAATCCGTCTTTAATCAAGATGGATCTTGCCCTTGAATGGTCTCATTTTACAGGCTTGCCCTTTGTTTTTGCAATGTGGCTTGTTAAAAAAAACAGTTCGCTTTCTCCGGAATTATTCAGGAATGCTGCCAAAAAGGGTATCAGGCACATTGATCTTATTATCAAAGATTATATAGAGCGAACAACTTTAAAAAGGGAAGAAAAAAATGAGTTTACGAGCGTGATTTTAAAAAACTATCAATTGAAAAGATACTTAAAAGAAAACCTCCATTACATTTTTGGCTCAAAAGAACGAAAGGGCCTGATGCTTTTCCTTAAACTCTGTGCAGAGCTGAACATTATTCCTTTTGTTCCTGAAATAAACTTTGTTTAAAGATAAAAAGGCTGGTTTTTTCAAACCATTGTTAAAATTCAGGGCAAACTTATTTTTCCAAGTACTTGAGGTGAAGAGCATCCTGTAACAGAGGGAAGTGATGAGGGAATTTTTTTCAGTGTGTTAAAGCCTAGGATGGCAAAGCCTATTGCTTCTTTAAAATCAGGATCAATTCCCATGTGGTCTGACCTTATTACATTAACTTCTGGCAGCAGTTTCTTTAATTTTTTTAAAAAGAAAAGGTTTTTTGCCCCTCCACCGGAAACTATTAACACCTCCGGAAAATACTCTGAGTCAACGAATTTTTTTAAAGCATGGGAGACAGAGTATGGAGTTAAAAACGAAATGGTGGTAAAAAGATCATTAAAGTCAACATTTTTTCCTGTCTGCAAAATAAAGTCAAGAAAGTCCTTCCCAAAGTACTCCTTGCCCGTTGACTTTGGGGGTTGCCTTTGGAAGTACTCATCTCTGAATATTTTTTCTAAAAGGTCAAAGTTTACCCTTCCTTTTGAAGCAAAATTTCCTTCAAAATCGTATGGATTTTCCTCTCCGAAAAGCCTTTTTACCGCAAGATCGGAAAGGTAGTTGCCAGGTCCAGTATCAAATGCAATGATCTCTTTTTTTCTATCCTTTGGAATAATGGTTATGTTGGCAATTCCCCCGATGTTAAGACAGGCAACATTTTTTTTCTCATTATAAAACAAAAGCCTATCTATAAAAGGGATCAATGGTGCACCCTCTCCCCCTGCTGCCATATCCTTTCGCCTGAAATCAGAAACAGTTATAATACCTGTTTTATAGGCAATTATATCCCCGTCTCCTATCTGCAGAGTAAAGGATGTTTCCACATCATGTAATCTTTTCTTTTCTGGATAATGTGCGACAGTTAAACCATGTGAGCCTATGCAGAATATGTCCTCTCTTTTAATACCGGATTTTTTCAAAAGCCTCTCAACACAATCGGCAAACAACTTCCCCAACAGAAAATCATACCTGCATAACAACTCTTTACTCACATTTTTATTTTCAGTTAAATCTCTTAAATCTTCCTGCAATTTACTGGTAAAAGGTACAAAAATACTTTCAACCAAAGATTTGAGTTTGCCCCCATCGCTTATTTCAACTATTGCCCCGTCTATTCCGTCAAGGGAAGTGCCGCTCATTAAACCTATACAGAGTTTACTCATACCTCTATTTTAAATTTTTCCTGTTGCAATTGAAACCTATTTCTTTAAAATTCAATAGACGGCTTTTAAGATCAGGGGGATAAACCATGAAAAAGGCTTTTGATTTGATTGTAAGAAGAACAGGCAAAGCAATAGGCGACTTTAACATGATTGAAGGTGGGGATAAAGTTGCTGTTGGTATATCCGGCGGGAAAGACTCCCTCACTCTATTTCTTGCAATGAAAGAATTACAGAGAAAAGCAAAGGACAAGTATGAGATAGTTCCCGTTTATCTATCAATGAACAATGAGCCCCCTGAAAAAGATTTAACCGAATTCTTTGAAAGTATTGGGGAAAAACTTTTGTGGTTTAAATCAGACATTGAAAAAACTGTCAGAAAGATGATGGCTGTAAACCCAAAAGAGGATATGCCCTGCCGTTTGTGTTCAAGGTTCAGAAGGGCTATCCTTTACGAAAGGATAAAGGAAATAGGCTGCAACAAACTTGCCCTTGGCCATCACATGGACGATATGGTTGAAACATTTATAATGAATCTGTTTTTTTCAGGAAAAATATCCGGTATGCCCGCAGTTGCAAAAAGCGAAAGACACCAGTTGCTTTTGATAAGGCCAATGTGTTACATTCAGGAAGAGTTGATTGTTGAATTTGTTGAAACAGGTGGGTTGAAATTTCCGGAAGACAAAACCTGTGAACTTCTTGGAGAAAAAATATCAATGAGGCAAAAGGTTAAGGAATTGATAGATGAGTTAAAGAAAAAAGATAAAAGGGTTTTGCACAATGCCTTTACTGCATTGAAAAAGTACAATTTCTTCCATGACTGCTCTGTAAGGGGTGAAAATTGAAAAAACCTTTTGCTGAAACCTTCAGGCCGGAAAATTTAGATGATTTTATTGGCCAGAAACACCTTGTTGGAGAAAATGCACCTATTAGAAAATTCCTTGAAAAAAAACACATACAATCAATGATATTCTGGGGACCGCCCGGAACAGGCAAAACCACCCTTGCAAGAATAATAAGCAAAGAAATGAATATGCTTTTTACTGAAATATCCGCCACAAATTCAGGTGCAAAGGAGTTGAAAGAGCTTGTTAAAAAGGCTTGTTTAAGCAAAAACCTTCTCCTGTTTATTGATGAAGTGCACAGGTTTAATAAATTGCAGCAGGATATACTTTTACCCTCAATTGAAAAGGGAGAGATGGTAATAATAGGGGCAACAACAGAAAACCCTGCGTTCTCTGTAAACAAAGCAATTCTATCAAGATGCCTTGTATTTCAGTTTAAACCTCTCTCAGCAGAGGATATATTCAATGCTTTGAAAAGGATAAAGCAAAAGGCAAATCTTAAAACAGAAGAAAAAACATTGAAAAAACTTTCATTCTTCTGTGCCGGAGATATGAGAAGAGCATTGAATTATCTTGAAGCAATGGAAATTGCAGGGGAAGAGGCTTTTGAA
>JALSOA010000009.1 GCA_026986725.1 Acidobacteriota bacterium | reverse complement strand
CGTCATCGCCCACCATTTTTATCTCGATTCCGAATTAAGCGGGGGCGTAGTTCAGTTTGGTTAGAACGCCGGCCTGTCACGCCGGAGGTCGCGAGTTCGAGTCTCGTCGCTCCCGCCATTTTTTTACCCTTTTTGATTATTATTTATAATTTTTAGATATTTTTTATTTAAAAAATTACCTATCTCTTTTCAATGCTATATAATTTCCCGAAAGTACAATGACTATTCCCAAAAGAGAGTGAGTTTCTAATTTCAGGTTTTCAAACAATGCTGAAAGAATAATTGCAACAATGGGGATTAAAAGGGTTATGTAAACAGCTTTTTGAGGCCCTATTTTGCCTAAAAGCTTTAAATAGCTTCCAAATGCTACAACTGACCCGAAAACAGCGAGGTAGGTTAAAGAGATCAAGTATTGAGGTGAAGTATCAAATTGAGGTGTGATCCCTCTGAATAGTGCAATCAAAAGCATTGCAATTGCTCCGTAAAGCATACCGAAAATGTTGGATTGAATTATAGGGATATTTTCTTTTTGAATTTTTGCTGAAACTATGTTGCCAAGTGATGCACAGTAAGCCCCGAATAGGGTTAATATAACACCTTTTGTGGTTTTTGACGACAGTGTAAAGGCTAAAATATCGTTTTTAAATAGTATTGCAAGTCCAATAAGCCCGATTATTCCCCCTAATATTACTCTTAATTTTATCTTTTGTTTTAAAAAGATTTTTGCATTTATTGAATTGAAGATTACCATTGTGGAAAAGCACAATGCAACAAGCCCGCTTGTTAGATTTTTTTCTGCCGAGTAGGTGAAAAAGTAGTTAAAGCCAAACAGGGATATTCCAAGAATAAACAGTTTTCCGTGGGTTTGCAAAGGGAATTTAAGGGGTAATTTTTTAAAGATAGAGTAAATAAAAAGAATTGCGCTTGCGAAAAAGAATCTGTAAACTATTGAGTATAAAGGGTTAACCGATAGCTGGTAGGTTATTGCAAGCCAGGTTGAGCCCCATATTACTGTTGGAATAATGAATAGCAATACATTGCTCATACTTTATACTAAATTGAAGGCAACAAGAAGTGTGAATATCCATATTAACCCTGTTAAAACAAGGCTGAAAAAAACGCCTGCGCTTGCAGTGTCCTTTGCATACTTTGCAAGTGGGTGGATCTCATTGCATGCAAGATCAACGGCATTCTCTATGGCTGTATTAAACATCTCAGCTATGAAGGGAATGAACAAGGATGCCTGAAGGATAAACTTGTAATGGATTTTTATGGGAAGCAACCATAGCGATATTGTCATTAAAATCGCAAGGAATACCTCAATCTGAAAAGCCCTCTCCTGTTTCAATGCCGCAAAAACCCCTTCAAAAGCGTACTTTGAGTTTTTGAAAAGGCTGTATTTTCTTTTCTTTCTCATTTGTCCCCCTGAAAAAAGAGTTAAAAAAAGGGGGTTAAACCCCCCTTTATGGAATTGAATAATTTTATTTAACTATTGTCAACTCTTTTATGAGTTTTTGAGCGTTTGAGAATTTGTCAAGAATGAACAGTATATACCTTGAATCCACAACAATGCTCCTTGTTAAGTCAGGGTTAAAGTAGTAGTCTGATGATATTGATTCAAAGTTTCCGTCAAATAGCAGGCCAATTATCTCTCCCTTTCCGTTAAGTGTGGGGCTTCCAGAGTTTCCGCCTGTTGTGTCATTGTCTGTTAGAAAGTCAACAGGAACCCCTTTCAGGTTTTTGTCATAGTATTGACCAAAGTCTTTTTCTTTATAGAGTTTTATGAGTTTTTTCGGGTTTGCAAAAGGCTCCTTCCCGGTTTCTTTTTCAATAGCTCCTTTGAGTGTGGTAAATGGTTTATACCATACTGCATCCTTTGGTGAATAACCGCATATCTTTCCGTAAGTCAACCTTAAAGTGCTGTTTGCATCAGGGTAAAGCTCTTTTTTTGTAAATTTGTTTATTACCTCGATTACCCGGGGTTTTATCCTCATTACAGCACCGTTTAAACCTTTTAGATTATCCCTTTTTTCTTTTAATTCGTCTGCAAAGTCCCATGCAAAGTGAAGTAGTTTGTCGTTGACCTTTTTAAGTTGTTTTTCAGACATTTCAAAGTACTTTAATCTTGTATCTTTGTCGGTAAGTTTCGTGTTTTTGTAGAAATTGTCTATTGTTTTTTCTATCTTTGAATACAGTTGTTCTTTTGTTCCGTTTCCAAAGTATTTTTTGAATGTTTCAGGCCTTTCGTTTTCCGGTAAGTCCGCAAACCTCTCCATAAAGTAGGTAAGCATCTTTTTGTCAAGTTCGGGGATAAGGTCTTTTTGCATTGTAATAAGCCTTCTCTTTATTCTCGGAATGTTTCTGTCCATAAAGTTAGGGTCTCTCTTTAAGTCCGGCTTTTGCTTTTCTTCAGCCCATCTACCTATGGTGGCTCCTGCTCCAAATGTTGATACAAAGTTTGAGTAAGCCATTATTGTCAGGGTTTTTTCAATTTTTGTAACCTTTCTGTTGATATTGTTCATTTCAGGTATTGCGTTTTTGTACATTGCAAGTTTTTTGTTTTTTTCAATCCATTTTGCTATCTCTTTATCCCTTTTTTTAAATTTTTCAACCACTTTGTCTCTTTTTAACCCTGCCTGTACCCCTTCGTAGTACTTCTTTGTGTTGTTCAAGGCTTTTACCCAGAATGCAACCTTTACCTGCAATTCAGGGTTTTTGCCGCCTTCCTGCTCCATCATATTTATTATGTCGTTGAACAATCTCAGTTTTAAAGGTATTGATTCGTTTAAGAATGAATCAATCTGCTCCCCTGTCATATACCTGTCTGTGTGTCCCGGAAATCCGAGTATAAATGCAAAGTCCCCATTTTTTAAAGGTTTAAGGGATATTTTCAAAAAGTGTTTCGGGTGATAGGGGACATTGTCCTTTGAGTATGGTGCAGGGTTTCCGTTTTTGTCAACATAGGCTCTAAGAAAAGAGAAATCCCCGTCGTGCCTTGGCCATTCAAAGTTGTCTATGTCTCCTCCAAATGCACCTATTGACTCAGGGGGTGCATACACAAGCCTTATGTCTTGAATCCTGAATTTTTTGAAGAGAAGGAATTGTTTTCCCCCGTAAAATGCAACCACAGATGCCCTTATGTTCTTTTCTTTACTCTCCGTTTCCTTTTCAATCTTTTTTATTTCATCCTCTATTGCCTGATACCTCTCTTTGTCTGTCATTTTATCATTTAGTTTTGATTTTATTCTTTTTGTTACATCCACTATGTCAAGCACAATGTCTGCATAGTACCCGGGTGCTGGCAACTCTTTTTCAAATGAATCTGCATAGAACCCTTCTTTTATATAGTTATGTTTTGCGCTTGAATTGTATTGAATTGCCCTGTATGCAACATGGTGGTTGGTGATTATAAGCCCGTCTTCTGAGACAAAAGAGCCTGTTCCCCCGCCAAGTGAAACAACAGCCTTTGATATGTCGTTTCTTATCTGATCATAAGAAAGGTTAAGCCCCATCTTTTTCAGTTTGTTGTAATCAATGTGGTTTAACTCGTTTAGGGGAAACATTCCCTCGTCGGCAAATACCGTGTTAAACCCTATAACAAGCACAAAAATTATCAAGATCTTTTTTAGCATATCCCACTCCTTCAGTTTTGTTACACTTAGATTATACTTGTTTGATTTAATTTTGTTTAAGTTTTTTAAAAAAATGGATTATGTTTTCTATGAAGTTGGATACTTCTTCACCTTTGCCTTTTAAAAATACCATAGTTCCTTCAGGGGAAATTGAGAGAAGGGGATTTTTATTAACTGCGTCAATGAGGTTTTCAAGGTTAATTTTATGGTTTTCAGAAGGTATTATTGTGCACCTGTTTTTCTTTAACGCTATTGATTTTATCCCTATTTTTCTCGCCTCAATTCTGAGTTTGTGAGAGAGAATAATCAGGTCAATCTGTTCAGGTAATTTACCAAACCTGTCTTCCATTTCGTCAACTATTTTTAAAAGGTCTGAATGCTCCCTTGCCATTGTCATCTTTCTATAGAAAGAGAGCCTTGTGGATGGGATGTCAATGTAATTTGTGGGTATGAAAAAAGGATGCTCAATTATGGTTTCTTCTTCAACATACCCTCTGTTTTTTATTTTTTCAACAGTCTCTTCCAGCATCTTTGCATAAAGTTCCATGCCAACGCTGTTAATGTGGCCACTCTGTTTTGTTCCAAGTAATTCCCCTGCCCCCCTTAACTCAAGATCAAGCATTGATATTCTAAACCCTGCGCCAAGGTATGAGAATTCTTCCAGTGCCTCAATTCTCTTTTTTGCTTCTTTGGTGAGAGAGAAGGTTGCGGGTGTTATCAGATAACAGTATGCAGGTTTGTCGCTTCTTCCAATCCTTCCTCTTAACTGGTAGAGTTGTGAGAGCCCGAAATTCTGTGCATCGTTGATAAACATTGTGTTTGCATCTTTGACATCCATACCGTTTTCAATTATTGTTGTGCAAACAAGTATGTCTATCTCTTTTTTGAAGAATTTAAGCATTATTTTTTCAAGCTTGTCTTCCCCCATTTTCCCGTGTGCAACAGAGGTTTTGGCGTCTGGCACAATGGATTTTATGATAGATGCAATCTGGTCAATTGTTTCAATCCTGTTGTGCACGAAGTAAATTTGCCCTTTTCTTTTAAGTTCAAATTCAATAGCCTTTTTTATTGTTTCAGGGTCAAACGGGATGTGGAATGTGTCAACTGCAAGCCTGTTTTTGGGGGGAGTTTCAATTATGCTTATATCTTTTAGTCCCATAATTGACATATTTAATGTTCTCGGTATGGGGGTTGCTGTCATTGATAAAACATTTACGCTTTTTTTAAGGTATTTTAGTTTTTCTTTTTGAATCACTCCAAACCTCTGCTCTTCATCAACCACTATTAGTCCCAGTTTTTTCGGCACAATGTCTTTTGACAGTATCCTGTGAGTTCCTATCAGAATGTCTGTCTCTCCATTGGAGAATGCCCTGATTATATTTTTTTGTTTTTTTTGTGAGACGAACCTTGAAAGCATTTCAATTTCAATGGGAAACTGCTCAAACCTTTTTTTAAACCTTTCAAAGTGCTGAAAAGCAAGCACTGTGGTTGGAGCAAGCACTAAAACCTGATACCCTGATTCGACAGCCCTGAAACATGCCCTCATTGCAACCTCTGTTTTTCCAAACCCCACATCTCCGCACAGCAATCTGTCCATCGGGTAATCCTCTTCAAGGTCTTTGTTTATGTCTTTTATTGCATTTATCTGGTCTTCGGTTTCTGTGTATTCAAATGCCTCCTCAAACTCCCTGTAAAGCCCTGAGGGTGGGACAAATGCTATTCCTTTGCTCATCTTTCTTTCAGCATATAGAGTTAGAAGTTCCCTTGCATATTCCTCTATCTCTTTTTTTACTTTTTGCTTTGTTCTTTGCCATTGTTGTGAGGATATGTTTGAAAGGGGTATGTTTTCTGCATTCCTGTCTTTGTACTTCTGTATGAGGTTCGCTTTTGAAACAGGAACAAAAACCTTTGTATTGTTTGCGAACTCAATTTCTATCATTTCATTGAAGGAGTTTTCGATTTTTAGCACTTTTATTCCAAGATACCTTCCTATGCCGTAGTCCAGATGCACAACAAAATCGTTTTCTTTAATATCTGAAAGGTCGGAGAAGAACGGAGTGTTTATTCTCCTTTTTCCCATTTTTCTATGTTTTACTGGAAACAGGTTTAAGAAGTTTAAAAACAGAAGGTTACCCGGGATTTCAAAGTGATGATTGAGGTTTGATTGAACAAGTATAACTCCACTTTCCTGTTTGCTTTTTGAATAGGGAATAGAGTTTTCAAATAAAAATTCCTCTGCTTTTTTTACGGTAAACTGTGATTGACAGGATAAATAAACCTTTGTTTTTTTTGATAATCTGTCTCTAATCAAAGAGCATATTGATTCGGTTTTTCCTGGTATAACTGGAGGCACCATTGATTTAAATGGATGTGACGGATTTATTTCAATTGAGTGTTTTTCCATGAAATCAAAAAGTTCTGACAGATCTCGGAACACTTCGTTGTATGGTAATGCCAGGTATCCGTTCTTTGTCTCTTTAGCATACAGCCTTTCAATCTCTTTTTTCAGGGATGCAAGTTTATAGTACAGATTTTTTTTATTCTCAATTATGAAAAGAGTGTCTTTGAACAGATGATAAAATCTGTCTTTTTCAAGAGATAGGGAAAGGTAAAAAAAGTCTTTTAAGTACCCCTTTTCAAGCTGGGTGGTCCTCTCTTTTAATGAAAGTTTCAATGAGGGTTTGTTGAACATTGTTTTAAGTTTGTGTTGTATCCTTTCGATGTTGCCTTCTGTTATCTTCAAGGGGTAAATTGGGGAAATTGTTACCTCGTTTTCAATTTTCAAAGACCTCTGGGTTTGAGGATCGAATAGTTTGATGGATTCAACCTCATCAAACTCTGTTTCAATTCTGATCGGGTACTCCATGTTGAATGGGTAAAAGTCAACTATGTTTCCCCTTATAGAGTATGCGCCCTGTTCTTTGACAATGTCGGTTTCAATGTAACCGGTTTCAAACAGGTATTTTCTTAAGTTTTCCGGTTTTAATTGGATATGTTCTTTTATGGTGAAAAACAAAGTGGTTATTTCAGGTAAGGGGAGAAGGAAAAAACATGGGTTTGCAATTGCAATTTTTTCTCCTTTCTCAAAGAAACGAAAGAAAGCCTCAAAGTACTGTGTTTTCGTTTGAATGTGAGGCTCAAGAAGTGTTGAGGTAAGGGAAAACGATGGAAATTCCGGTGGATTAAGGTCATCTTTCAAAATATCTCTTTTGCTTTTACTTAAAGGAACAAAAACGATTTTTTTGCCGGTTTTTTCTGTCAGATAGTTTAAAAATATGGAAAGAAGAGATCCCTTCAGGTCAGAAATCTCTCCTTTATTTAAAAGTTGTTTGTCTTTTATTAAGTTTTCAACAAAGTCAAGCACTTAAAAATTACTTTGCTTTGCCTATTGGCATTACCCCTTCCAGGTTGTTGTGCGGTCTCGGGATTACATGTACAGATACAAGTTCACCAACCCTTCTTGCAGCGGCAGCACCTGCATCTGTTGCAGCCTTTACGGCAGCAACATCTCCCCTTACAACGATTGTGCAGTACCCCCCACCTATCTTTTCATAGGATACGAGGGTTACATTTGCAGCCTTTACTGCCGCATCTGCTGCCTCAATTAATGCTACAAGGCCTTTTGTTTCAATCATTCCAATTGCATCGCCCATAAAGTTATCCTCCTAATTCCTCTATAATACCCTTTATAAGGTTTACTAACTCACTTTTTGAGAACCGGTACAACTTCTCTTCCCCATCAATTATGCACTGTTCTGGCATACCACCTTCTATTCCAAACTTTTTTCTCATTTCAAGCAACTTATCAATCTCATCACAACTTAATGTCTGCGGTGTTCCGAGAATGTTTGCCACAAGGGTAATTTTAGCATAATGCTCAACCTGTTCCATAAGAAAATAGGCTTTTTCGACATTTTCAGCAAAGGTAACTGCACCGTGGTTTGCAAGGAGTATTGCGTTGTAGTTTAAAAAGTTTTTAAGTGATAGCGGGAGATCATCGGTTGATGGGGTGCCGTACGGAGCAAGTGGTATGCTTCCAAACATCAGTACTGTTTCTGCAGTAAGACTCATGGATAACCCAAGCCCTGCACATGCAAACCCTGTTGCAACAGGGGGATGGGCGTGAACAATCGCTTTAACATCTTTTTTTTGATTGTAAATGAAAAGGTGCATCCTTGTCTCCGAGGATGGTTTTTTGTTGCCTTCTATCAGGTTTCCTTTGAGGTCTATTTTGATAATCTCTTCGGGGGTTAAATATCCCTTACAAACCCCTGAGGGGGTAATAAAGATAGTGTTTCTCTCTCTGATTGATATGTTTCCTTCATAGCCGGATATAAGATTTTTGTTGTAAAGCCTTTTCCCTATTTCAACAATCTGATTTTCTGGGTTCATCTGGTATCCTCTGTCATACATTCAATTGAACAGTAAACCTTTCCATTCTTTTTAATACCGGTGTTTTCAGGAAAGTATGTTCCGCACACGGGGCATTTTATCATCTCTCCCTTAATTATTCTGTTTTTTTCTTCTTTTTTGCTTTTTTGTTCAGGCATGAGTATTGACATTATAGATTTTTTCAATTTGTTGTACAGATAGTATATAACCCCTGTTGTGATTGCCAGAAATATTATAAATCGTAACACGCTTTAATCTCCGTTAAGGTTTTCGAGGAATTCTGGACCAACAAGTACATCCCTTACCTTTCCTCCCTGATGGGGTTTTGGTCCCACAATACCATCATTTTCCATCATTTCAATATACCTTGCCGCTTTGTTAAATCCAATAGAGAGTCTCCTTTGAATAAATGAGATGGAAGCCTGACCGGTTGCAACCACCAGTTTAACAGCTTCAATGTATTCTTTATTGTTTGAACTTAACTTAATCTTTGAGTCCCCCATGTCAACCTCAACCTGTTCTTCTTTTTCTTCAAAGTTCTTTATACTGTCCATATACTCAGGTGTACCGTAACCTTTTAGATACTCAATTAAATTTTCAACCTCTCTTTCTGAAACAAATGGGGCATGAAGCCTTATCACCTCACTTGTCCCGGGGGGTTGAAAAAGCATATCACCTTTTCCTAAAAGCTGTTCTGCCCCGCTTCTGTCAAGCACAACCCTTGAGTCGATTGCCTGAGTAACTTTAAAGCATATCCTTGAGGGCATATTTGAGGATATAACCCCTGTTACTATATCCCTTGATGGTCTCTGGGTTGCAAGTACAAGGTGAATTCCCACAGCCCTCGCTTTCTGGGCAAGCCTTGCTATGGATTCTTCAACCTTTGCTCTTGCAACATACATCAGATCTGCAAGTTCATCTATCACCACCACTATGTAGGGCAGGGGTTCAAGGTCATCTCCACCTTTTAACTTTGTTCTCAAATTGTTGTAAGAGGAAAGATTCCTGACCCTTAAATCTTTCAGTATAAGATACCGTCTTTCCATCTCCGAAACTGCCCAGGATAAAGCGCTCGCTGCTTCTTTTGAATCTATAATTACATCTGTAAGAAGGTGTGGTATGTCATTGTAAACCCCCAGTTCAACCATTTTAGGGTCAACCATTATCATTTTTAAATTGTCAGGTGGGTTTTTGATTAAAAGAGAGCATATCATTGCGTTCAATCCAACACTTTTGCCTGACCCTGTCTGTCCGCCAACGAGAAGGTGTGGCATTGAGTTTAAAGAGGAAAAGTATGGTTCTCCGGTTACGGTTAACCCAAGTGCAATAGTTAATGGGTCTTTATAACTCCAGAATCTATCGCTTGAAATTATCTCTTTTAACACAATAAGTTTTCTTTTATTGTTTGGTACTTCAATTGAAACTGTCGGTTTTCCAAATGTTCTTTCAATCCTGATAGATTTTGCAGCAAGCGCTATGCTTAAATCATTGGAGAGGTTTTGAATTGTTGAAAATTTAATGCCTGGATCAAGTTTTATTTCGTATGTGGTAACAATTGGTCCCGGGTGAATATCCGCAATCTGACAGTTTACTTTAAATTCTTTTAGCCTTTTAATCAGTACCTCTCCTTTGTGTTCAAGTTCTCTTCTGTTTATTGCGGATTCCTTCTCAGGTTCAGCAAATATCTGTTCCCATGGAGGGTTGTAATCCTCTGTTATTTTAAATGCTATGCGATCTGTAGGTGGGTTTTCTGTGTCAGTTTTCTTCACATTTTTGCCGTTCCTTTTTCTTTCAATGTTGCTGCTTTTTTTTGTTTTTTGTTTTTTTATCTTTATTGGTTTCTTTGCAGCCTTTTTTTCCAGAAATTTTTTAATTGTTTTAAATATGCTTTTAGAGAGTTTGTTCAGGATAAGGAAGATAGTTGAAAAAATCCCTTTCACCTCTGTTTTTAATGATAGGATCACAGTTAATGTAATCGTTGAGAGTATGATTATTAAACTTCCCCAGAAGTTGAACAGGGGAAGTAGAAATCCCTGAATACTGTTTCCTATTATACCCCCCGCACTTGTAAATTCTTTTCCAGTAAATTTTGTGTCAATGAAAAGTATGTCGGCTAAAAAAAGAGATAATAGGGTGGATGTTGTGATGATCTCCAGGATAAATATAATGAGTGAAAAAAGAGAGTTTATAAGGGTTATTCCCCTTTTAAAGAATTGGTATGAGAGAAGGACAAAAAAGATTACAAAGATGTATGAAGCGTAACCAAAAAGGTTTATCAAAACAGCACTTAAATTGGCCCCAAATGCTCCAATAAGGTTTTCAGAGTAAAGTTTTGAGACAGTGTCTTGAGTGAACAGGCTGGGGTCTGATGGAGAAAAGGATATCAGGCTTAAAAAAACAATGATTGCAACAAATAGGAGGCCAAAGGCCACCAGATCATCTAATACCTTTGTGATTTTAAAATCTTCTTTATTCTTAGTCATAACTTCGATATTATGGTATCAAAAAACGCCTTGTTTTTAAAAAAAACTTGATTTTTTACTCAAAAAGAATAATTCTATAAAAGCCATGAAATACAGTTTAAGCGAAGATTTTTTAAAGTTTATTGTTGAAGAGTTGCCAATGCCCCTCTTTGTTACCGATCTTGACGATATAATTATCCTTGCCAACAAATTTGCAAGGGCTTTGATGGGAGAGGACATAAAAGGCAAAAACGCAAACGAGTTTATTTATTCCCTTGCGGAAAAGAGAATGGTTGATGAAAGGGTTAAGGAGAGGATTGAGCAGGGGAAAGAGATAGATACCTATACAATTACCCTTGAAAACAAGAAAACAGGCAATGTGTTTGTGGCAGAGTTGTTCATTCATGTTTACGACAATTACAAGATAGTTTTGTTTAAAGACATAACAAAGGAAGCGGAAGCAACTAAAATGGTAAACTATATGGAAAACAACTTAAAAAACATTCAGGAAAGCCTCTTGCCTGAGAGAAGCAGGGATTTCGGGTGTCTTGAATACTCTTACTTCTATCTTCCATACGGTATGATAGGAGGGGATTACTTTGATGTTATAAAGGTTAAAGATAAGCACCTTGTGGCAATTATGGCAGATATTTCAGGCCATTTCTCCCCCGCTGCAATGGTTATGGCTATTGTTAGAACGCTCTTTCACTCAAAAAAGTTAACGGGGCATGGCAAGAAGTTTGCGAAGTTTATTGAGTTCCTTGATTCTTACCTTTTAAGTTTAAAGAATATATCAAACTATGTTAGCGGGCTTTTTTGCAGAATTGACCTGATAAAAAAGAAGATGTTTTGCATAAATGCGGGACACCTTCCCTTTATTTACAACGATGAAGTGATATTCCCTGCAAAGTCGCAATTTCCTGTGGGTTTGAGGATACCCTTTGATAAGGAGTACACCGAAGAGGTTATCGGTTTAAAGAAAGGGGACAGGTTTATATTCTTTACAGACGGGATATTAACATTGCCTGAGTACCGTGATGGCAACTTTAAAGATGCGATTTACGATATAAAAGACCTTACTTTAAGATACTGGAATTATCCACCCTCAGAGGCTATTCAAAGAATTGCAAGGGATTTAAACCTTATAAATGACATCCCTTCAAGTTTAAAAAATGAAGACGACCTGACAATATCCATAATTGACATAAAGGAGTAGGTTATGGATGCTTTGAAAAAAGCGGCTGCGCTTATCTCCGGATCAGAGAAAATAGTGGCATTCACAGGGGCAGGCATATCTGTTGAGAGCGGTATTCCCCCGTTTAGAGGAGAAAACGGATTGTGGTCAAGGTTTGACCCGTCTTTTTTAGAACTCTCCTTTTTCTATTCAAACCCGGGGGAAAGCTGGAAACTTATAAGAGACATTTTTTACGAATACTTTGGAAAGGCAAAACCAAATGAAGCCCATTATTTTCTTGCAAAACTTGAAGAAAATGGGAAATTGATTGGGGTTATAACCCAAAACATTGACAACCTTCATCAGGAGGCAGGCTCAAAAAAGGTTGTGGAATACCATGGAAATTCAAAGTACCTTGTATGCACTAAATGCGGGGAAAGGTATGATTTCACTCCGAAAATAATTGAGAAGATACCGCCTCTTTGTGAAAAATGCAAAGGGGTTTTAAAGCCTGATTTCATATTTTTCGGTGAGGGTATCCCGTTGAATGCAATTGCAGAAACAGAGAGGTTGCTTAATGAGGGAGACCTGCTTATGGTTATAGGCACAACAGGGGAGGTTTACCCTGCAGGTTTAATCCCTGTTGAGGCAAAGAAAAAAGGTATGGCAATAATTGAAATAAATCCGGAAACCTCAAAGGTTACCCATTTTGCAGATGTGTTTTTAAGAATGAAGGCAACTTTTGCCGCAAAGGCTTTGGAAAAAGAGTTGGGTTTATAGTTTTTAAATAAATCAACTTTGTTGTTGTATAATAGTTCGGAAAAGAAATTTTGGAGGGGTTATGGCAATTGAAAGAGATACTGTTTTTCACATTGCAAAACTTGCACATATAGAAATAGATGAGAGGGATGTTGAAAAATTTTCCCGTCAGATGGGGGAGATACTTGACTATATTGAGCAGTTGAACGAGGTTGACATAAGCGAGGTTTCGGAAAGTTTAAGGAGTATCCATGAGGGAAGTGTTTTTTTAAGGGAAGATGAGCCCGGTGCCTCTTTGGAAAGGGAGACTGTTCTATCCCTTGCCCCTGAGGTTGAAGATATATTTGTAAAAGTGCCGCCTGTGATTAAGGAGGAGAGCAAATGAGTGTTGTTAGGCAGTTAAAGTACAGAATCCAGAATGGGGAGTTATCCATAGTTGACTTAGTTAAGTCTTCTTTAAAAAAGGCTAAAGAGAAAAGCAACTTAAACTGTTTTATATCCTTGTTTGAAGATAAAGCCCTTGAGCACGCTTATAACATTCAGGAAAGGGTTAAAAAGGGTGAGGAATTAAAACTCTTTGGTTTGCCTGTTGCGGTTAAGGACAATATAAATGTAAAAGGAAGTGAGACAACCTGCGGCTCAAATATTCTCAAAGGCTATGTTTCCCCTTATAATGCCACGGTGGTTGAAAAATTGATTGAAAACGGGGCCGTAATTGCTGGAAAAGCAAATATGGACGAGTTTGCATTTGGCTCAACAAACGAAACTTCTGCTTTTGGCCCTGTGAAAAACCCTTACGATGAAACAAGGGTTTCGGGAGGCTCGTCAGGGGGCTCTGCCGTTTCAGTTGCAGCAGACATTGTACCCTTTGCCCTTGGTTCGGACACAGGCGGCTCAATAAGGCAGCCTGCTGCATTCTGCGGTGTGGTTGGGGTTAAGCCGACCTATGGAAGGGTGTCAAGGTACGGGCTTGTTGCGTTTGGCTCTTCTTTAGACCAGATAGGTCCGTTTTCATACGATGTTTATGGTGCATCAATTCTCCTTGATGCAATTTCAGGCTTTGATGAAAAGGATTCGACAAGTATAAACAAACCCTCAAACTTTGAGCCAGAGTTGAGGGATTTAAAAGGGATTAAGGTTGGGGTTATAAACGAGTTTGCAGACCAGATCCAGAGCGATGAGGTAAAGGGGGTTTATTACAAAGTCCTTGATTTTTTAAAGGCAAGCGGTGCTGAAATTGTTGAACTTGAACTTCCTCACATAAAGTACTCAATTGCAAGTTATTACATTGTTGCAACCAGCGAGGCGTCAAGCAACCTTGCAAGGTTTGACGGTGTAAGGTATGGAAACAGGGTTAATTCAGACAATGTAAAGGATATGTACTTTAAAACAAGGAGTGAGGGATTCGGGGAAGAGGTTAAAAGAAGGATACTTCTTGGCACCTTTGCCCTATCTTCCGGTTATTACGATGCCTACTATTTGAAGGCATTGGGGGTGAGGAAGTTGATAGCAAAAGATTTTGAAAAGGCGTTTAGCGGTGTTGATATAATTTTCACCCCCGCAACTCCGACAACTGCATTCAAATTAGGCGAGAAATTGGACAACCCTCTTGAAATGTACCTTTCGGACATATTCACCGTCCCTGTTAACCTTGCAGGGCTTCCGGCATTAACATTGCCAATAGAGTTTTCAAAAGAGAAATTGCCAATTGGAATGCAGTTTATCTCAAAGTGGTTTGACGAAAAGACAATGTTTGACATTGCATATACTGTTGAGGATTATTACAAATTTTACGAAAAAGCAGGCTATGGAAGATTTTAATTTTAAAAAGGTTGAGGGGAAAATAGGTTACACTTTTGAAAACAAGAGCCTTTTGAAAGAGGCTTTTACCCATTCCTCTTACTCTTACCTTAAAAACTTAAATTGCAACAATGAGAGGCTTGAATTTTTAGGGGACAGTGTGCTTGGCCTTATTGTAAGCGATTACCTTTTTGAAACCTTCCCGGAACAGCCGGAGGGTGTTTTAACAAATGCAAAGGCTTATATGGTTCACTGGGAAACCCTTTCAACAATTGCCGATTTCCTTGAAATACCGGACTTTCTCCTTGTCGCAGAGTCGGACAAACAGATTAGAAACAACCCGAAGATAAAGGAAAACCTTTTTGAGGCTTTAATAGGTGCAATGTACCTTGATTCAGGGCTTGATTCCGTGAGGAGATGGGTTCTTGATATCTATGAGAAAACCGGATTCCTTGTAAGGGAGCCTGAAAAGGTTGTTTTTGATTACAAGTCAAGATTACAGGAGATCTTGCAGGGAGAGGGTATGGGTTTGCCCGAGTATAACATAGTTGCAACAAGGGGCCCTGTGCACGATATGTCTTTTATAGCAGAGGTAAAGATAAATGGCAAGGTTGTTGCCACAGGAGAGGGTAAAAGCAAGAAGATTGCCCATCAAAACTGTGCAAAAAAGGTTTTAAAAAAACTTGAAGACAGAGATTTAAACGACATAATAAATGAAGATTAAGATAATACCTGTATTTCTTCCAGAATATCAATGCCCCTTTAACTGTAAGTTTTGCAATGTTAAGGTTGCAAACGGTGAGGTTGGTATTAAAACAAAGAGGGATATTGTTGACATTATTGAAACATCATTGAAAACAATAAATCGGTATCACAAAGATGCATTTGTTGAGGTGGCTTTTTTTGGTGGCACCTTTACTTTCGGCAAATTGAACGAGATTGAAGAATATTTGAGGATATTAAAGCCTTACATTGATAAAAAACAGGTAAACGGAATAAGGGTTTCCACAAGGCCTGATTTTTTCAATAAAGAGATTGCAGGGCTTTTTAAAACATACAGAGTTACGACTGTTGAATTCGGGGTGCAGAGTTTCAATTCAGATGTTTTGAAGGCGGCAAAAAGGGGGCATAGCGGGGAAATTGCCAAAAGTGCCGTTTTGCTTTCAAAAAGGTATGGATTCTTCACATCCATTCATCTGATGATTGGTTTGCCCATGCAAACGGAGGATGTTTTTCTGAAAGACATTGGGGAAACCATCAGGCTGAAACCGCATTATGTGAGAATTCATCCACTTGTTGTTTTAAAGGATACACAACTTGCAAAAGAGGGATTTGTTGCCCCTGACTGTGAGAAGGTTCTTCCCTCTTTGAAAAAGGGGGTATGGCTTTTGAAAAAGAACGGTATAGAGGTTATAAAGTTAGGTTTGCAGCCAACAGACAGTCTCAATGAGAAAGACAGTGTCCTTTCAGGCTGCTATCATCAATCTTTAAAACACCTCGTTTTTTCAGCTATTTACAGGGACTTTCTTAAAATGCTTATTGAAAAGGGTGTAAGAGCAATTGATATTTCTGAAAAAGACCTCTCTTTCTTTGTCGGGTTTAACGGCTCAAACAGGGATTTAATTGAAAATATTGAATTAAGGCCACATAATAGTATTGAAAGGGCAAGTGTTGTTGTTAACGGGAAAAAGGTAAAAATATTTAAGGAGAGCATAGATGCTTAAAAGATTTCTTGATTTTTTAAAAGAGTACTGGCTTATGCTTGTGCTTATACTTATAGTTGCAGGTGGTGGGGTTTACTATATCTTTATTCACCCGTATTTAAGGGTAAAGCATGCCCCGAAATTTGTTAAAGCCTATGTTGTTGTTAAAACAAACAAACTTGATTATGCCACAAACGATTTTCTGGTAATTGAAGAGAAGGATAACCCTGAATTGCAGGCCTGTATTGTTGCAAAAAAGTGGGGCGAGGACAAACTGACCTATTTTTGCCCCTCAAAAAGATTGAAAATTGACGGAAAGTTTATCCCTGAGAATAGTATTGAACAATGGGATAATTTCAAATGGAAAGAGGTAAGAATCTTCTGGTTTAAAATACAGCCTGTTATGCTTGATAAGTATCGTGATAAGCCATTTGAATATTCGCATATAAAGTATGTTTATCAGTTTCAAACAACATGGCCCTTGCAATGGACTCATAAGCTTGATGTAAGGGATTTTGCCTCAATCTATCCAAAGCAGAATTACGGCACAATGAGGTTCAAAATAAGGGCGGAGATAAAAGAGGGCATTGCAGATGTTATTGAAAAGGTCTATTCTGCCGGGGAAGAGGAGGTTAATGAAAACAACATTATTTCAGATAAGGTTTTCAAGGTTGCCCTTGTCCCTTCAAAGGATTACTTTGGATACATCACCTCACTATTCAATCTTGCCTATGTTGAGGGGGGGATTGATTACAAAAAATTCGGGGACAAAAACCCTGCCTATTTGAGAATTGCAATTGATTCCCCCGGATACTTTACCTATGCGGCCAGGTTGTCAGGGTTTAAGGATGTGAAGTTGGGGGACATTCCATCCCTCTTAAAGCACTTTAAGGTTGTTTTAAAGGGGGTGAAGCTTAATAAAAAGAAGGGTGTTTATGTTGACGAAAAAGGAAAGCCTGTTGACATAAAAATGCTTAAAAGAGGCTATATTATCTGGGACGGGGAGTTGTTTGGGGTATTTGCCTCCGAAGGAAGTTTGCAGGGTGGAAAATTCGGTGTTTTAAGCGATGACGACAGGGTTTTGTACTCAAACGGGCTTCCGGTTTACTATGAAAAGATGGGAGATCATTTCTATAAAAACATTCAGATTGGATACCTTGAATAAGTTTTGGGAGTTTAAAATTGAGAACAGATGAGTTTGATTATTATTTGCCAGAGGAGTTGATTGCACAAAAACCTCTTGAAGAAAGGGATAAAAGCAGAATGATGGTTTTAAACAGGGGATTACAAACAATTGAGCACAGAGTTTTTTACCAGTTTCCCGATATTATACCTGACAATGTTATGATTGTTTTAAACAATACAAAGGTTTTCCCGGCAAGGCTTTACCTTACAAAAAAGGAGACAGGTGCAAGGATAGAGGTTTTTCTTTTAAAGCAGATAGATAAAGATGCAAAAAGATGGAAGTGTTTGATAAAGCCCTCAAAGAGGGTTAAAAGTGGAACTGTTTTGGAGTTTGAAAACGGAAAAAGGGTTGTTGTTAAAGAAAAGTTTGATGAGGGGGTTCACTTTGTCTATTTTGATTTTGAAAACCCATTTGATGAGATATTTAAATACGGTAATACCCCTCTCCCCCCTTACATAAAGAGAAAGGTTGAAAAAGGCTTTGACCCTGTAAGGTATCAGACTGTTTTTGCCGAGAAAACAGGTGCAGTGGCTGCCCCAACAGCAGGGTTTCACTTTACCGAAGGTGTTTTAAAAAGGCTTGAAGAAAAAGGGGTGCCTGTAAGGAAGATTACCCTTTATATCGGGCTTGGCACATTCAAGCCAGTAACAGCAGACATTGTTGAAGAGCATAAAATGGACAGTGAGCATTACGAAATACCTGAAGATGTTGCTAATGACATAAAAAGGTGGAAAGAAAAGAGGGGGAAGATACTTGCCGTTGGCACAACTGTTGTGAGAACCCTTGAAGGGTGTTTTAAGAAATACGGTGAAATAAGAGGGGTTTCCGATGAAACGGATATATTTATCTACCCGCCATACAAATTCAATGTTGTTGATCACCTTTTAACAAACTTCCACCTTCCGAAATCAACCTTGATTATGCTTGTCTCTGCCTTTGCAGGTAAGGACTTTGTCTTTAAAGCCTATAATGAGGCTGTAAAGGAAAGGTACCGCTTTTACTCCTATGGTGATTGTATGCTTATAATTTAAATCAAAATCTAACTGGTACAGGTATAAAAGAAAGGATAAAAATAAGTAGAGCAATTAAAGCAAGTGTTTTTCTCTTTTTGTCAAGGGGTTCGTTTTCAAATAAAAATGGCGGGTGTTTTAGCCCTAAAATTATTAAAAGAACAAGCCATATTATCCAGCCATTGTAAAAGAAAGAAAGTATTACCAGAATTACCCCTAAAATATAGGCTATGTAAAAGCTTTTTCTTCCAGAAACTGCATAAGATATATGCCCGCCGTCCAGCTGGCTTACAGGAAGAAGGTTTAAAGCGGTAACAAGGAGCCCGATCCAGCCTGCAAACCCCATGGGGTGGAGCATAAGGTTTATGTCTGTTGTCCCGTATTTGATTAAAACAATAATTTTGTATAAGAGGGGTTCTCCAAATGTTATTACATCCTTTGTGTTTAATATTTGAGGTGCAGGCTTTGAAAGTAAAACGCCTGTTATCAAAACCGGGACTGCAACAATAAAACCTGCAAGTGGTCCTCCAATTCCGACATCAAACAGCTCTTTTTTTGAGAGAAAGGGGGATTTGATTTTAATAAAAGCGCCAAAGGTGCCTATCAATGTCGGTGCAGGGATAAAGTAGGGTGGGGTGCATTCTATTCCATAGTAGGTTGCGGTTAAAAAGTGCCCCATTTCGTGGGAAAGGAGTATTGTCATTAGGGGTAGTGAATACCATAATCCCCCAAGCCAGAATTTTATGTTAAAGATTCCGTAGCTTACTTTGTAGAAGGATAAATAATCAACTCCGCCGATAAATGTTGTGGTGAAGAAGGTTATTAAAAGAAGCATTATTGAGATTGTTTTTTGCTTTTGAGTCAGTCTTTTGTTTGCCTTTTTTAACAATGAAACAATATCCCTTTTAGGGGGCTCAATCTCAACTTCAGGGTAAACTTCAATAATTCTATGAGGCTGAAAATTGTAATCCATTTATTTTTCCCTTTCTTTTTCAAATTCTTTAAACCTTAAAGGCGTATCGCTTACAATTGTAATCCTTTTTTTGTAAACAGGGTGATTAAATTCAAGCTTTTTGCAATGAAGCATTAAAGAATTCTTCAAACCCTCTTCCTGATTATAAAATTTATCCCCAACTATTGGGTGGTTTATGCTTGCAAGGTGCACCCTTATTTGATGTGTTCTCCCGGTTATTGGCATTGCTTCAACAAATGTGAAATTGTCAAAGGTTTTCAAAGGCTTTATTAGTGTTTCTGCTTTTTTTGATTGGGGCATATTCACCCACCACTTTTTAGGGCTGGAATGGGGGATAAGCCCGATTGGTTTGTTTATTGTAATTTCGTTTTTTAAAACGCCGTGCACAATTGCAATGTATGTTTTATTTATCTCCTTTTTTTTAAACATTTGGGAAACCGCTTTGTTAACCTCTCTTTTCTTGGTAAAGAGAACAAGCCCGCTTGTATCCCTGTCAAGCCTGTGATGAAGCCCTGCATAGCCTTTCAAATACTCTTTAACAAAGTAAAAAAGATGGTTTATGTCATAACACATTGTCCCCTGGGTTGTCATACCCTGAGGCTTGTTTAAAATAATTAAGAAATCGTCTTCAAGAACTATCCATTCTTTTGAGAATTCAAAATCAGGGGGAGATTCATCAATGCAGATTGAAACAATATCCCCCTTTTTAATTTTTTTGTTTGCACAACTCACCCTTTTTTTGTTAACAATAACCCCTCCAATTTTAAGTGCTTTAAGAAATTTCTTTTCTTCAATACCTTTAAATTTTACAAATTTTCCCAGTGTTGTGTTTTTTTCAACTGTAAATTTTAGTATAGACAATGTTTAACCCTCCGCCAAACAATGAGAAAAAGAAAGCAATTCCCATATTTTTTGTAAAAATAAAGGCAATCAGGAATGCTGAAAGGGGGACAAGGTAAGAATAAAAGTTTATCCTTCTGAAAATAAAATAACTTAAAACAGGGAATGTTATGGTTACAAGTAAGACAGTGTAACCGGATGAAACAAGAGTGAGTATTTTTTTTGTGTAAACAGCAAGCATAAATGATAAAAGTGCAATGAAAACAGTTGTTAATTTGATGACGATGTTTCCCGTTTTTTCAAATATGTCTTCGCAAATTATTGATGTTGATGTGATCAGCATACTGTCTATTGAGGAAACTATTGCAGAGAAAACAACTATAAAAACAAAAAGATTAACATTGCTTGTTGAAAAACCGTTTTTAAATGCAAGAATAAGCAATATGGCAAAAATAATTTTAAGTAAACCACTTAAAAAAACCCCCTTTTTTGCTGTGTTTGGATCTTTTGCTGAGAGTATTTTTGAGTAAATGTCAGGCCCTATAATATGGGACAAAAGCATTAAAGTTGAAAG
>JALSOA010000008.1 GCA_026986725.1 Acidobacteriota bacterium | reverse complement strand
AAAACTCCTCAATAATTTCTCCGTCTTTTAAAACAATTGTTCTCTCGCTTTCTTTGCCAATCTCCATTTCATGGGTAACAAGGACAATGGTTTTTCCCTCTTCGTGAATTCTATGAAATAAAGAAAGTATCTCGTATGTTGTTTTTGAATCAAGGTTGCCTGTGGGCTCATCTGCAAGGATAATTGATGGCTCGTTTACAAGTGCCCTTGCAATTGCAACTCTCTGCCTCTGTCCCCCCGACAATTGATTTGGTTTATGCTTCATTCTGTCTGCTATACCCATTTTTTCAAGGTAATATTCAACAATCTCCTTTCTCCTCTTTTTTGGTACCCCTGCATAGATTAAGGGAGTTTCAACATTTTCAAAAGCGGTTAACCCTTTAATGAGATTGAATGTTTGAAAAACAAAACCTATTTCTTTATTTCTTATTTTAGATGCCTCTTCGTCACTTAAAGAGGATACATCTCTCCCCTTTAACAGGTACTTTCCTCCGGTCGGGCTGTCGAGAATTCCGAGAATGTTCATCAAAGTTGATTTACCAGAGCCACTTGCCCCCATTATCCCCAGAAATTCCCCCTCTTTTATTTCAAGGCTTAACCCATTGATGGCGTTTACCGTTGTATCGCCCATTTTATAGATTTTATAAATTTTCTCTAATTTTATCAGTAAGTTATCATTCATTTTTAAACTTGACTTTATCCCCGTCCTTCAAGGTTTTTAAAACCCTGTACGGGCCAGTAATCACTGTTTCTCCCTCTTTCAAACCATCTTTCACTTCAACAAAAAAATCATTGGAAATACCTGTTTTTACAAAAACCTTTTTTGCAATGTTGTTTACAACCTTAAAGCAGTACTCCTTCCCTTTTTCATCTTTTCTTACCGCCTCAATGGGTATAACAGGTGTGTTTTTGCTCTCTTTAACAACTATCTCTGCCCTTCCGCTCATACCGGGTTTTAACCTCTCATCTTTTTTGATAAAGTCTATTTTTACCTTGAATAATGAAATATCTCTCCCCTGAGGCTTTTCTGCTGATTCAGATATACTCTTTACCCTTCCCTTAAAGACTTTACCCTCAAAAGAGTCAAGATAAATATCTGCATTCATTCCCCTTTTTAGTGAAACAGCATCAACCTCGTTTACTTCCACCTCAAGTTCAAGTTTGTTCATATCGCTTAACACCATAATAATCGAGCCAGGGTTGTTAATTGTTCCCTGAATAACCTGCTCTCCAACTTCCTTTTTCAAACTGGTTATCTTTCCGTCAATTGGCGCCACAATCCTTGTTTTTGAAAGGTTTTCCATAGCATTGTTCAGGTTTGATTCAGTCTGTTTAAGATAAAATTTCTGTTGCTCAACAGAGAGTCTTTTATTGTTAAACTGATTGGACGCTTTCTCAAATTCATCTTTTGAAATAATACCGGAATCAAAAAGCTTTTTCTTTCTTTCAAATTCTTTTTTAGCCTGGGAAAGTTCTATTTCCAATTGCTCAAGAACAAGATTCTGTCTTTTAAGTTCTGCCTTTAACCTTGAAACATCGTTTTTAAGGTTTCTATCGTCTATTTTGCACAAAAGCTCCCCTTTTTTAACAAAGTCACCCTCTTTTACCGGCAACTCAATAATCCTTCCCATTATCTCTGACATAATGGTAACCGTTTTGACAGGCTTCACAGTACCTGTACCTGAAACCGTTTCTCCAAGGTCTTTTACAACAACCTTCTTAACCTTTACAAATTTTCCTTTGTCTCTATTTTTAAGTGCCCCTGCAACCACAAACACAACAATGAGCACTATCAAAATCAGATACTTTTTCATCTTTCTCCCTTGAAAATTTTTAAACCATTAAAACAGCAAACCCTATCAATAAAATATATGGCACAAATACGGTTAACATTGATTTTACAAGACTTTCTTCTGTGAAAATATGAAACCCTATCCCTAAAAGAGAAACAAACCAGAGTGAAAATACATCTATTTTTGAAAAAAGGGTGTAAAGTTTCCTGCCAGCATTTTCAAAGGAGAAGTAGTAAGCAAGGGTTGAAGGCATCAAGTCTTGAAGAGAGGATGTTCTAAAATCTGTTATAAACAGAATGATCAGTAAAATCAATGAAGAGATAAAGAAAACAAAATAAGAATTTCCAGCAATAACCATAGCATCTTTAAAGCTTAAATCAGAGGTGAAGATCTTTGCCATTGTAAAAAGGTAAAGAGAGATAATCAAAAGATAAATAAAAGAACCAATTACTGCCCCCCCGGTCATAAAGTACTTACCTGTTTTAGCCTGCATATCAATAATTTTATCCATTTGTTTTTTCGGAATATTATCCATTTTGCCGCTTCTTTCAAGTTGCTGTGTTACAACATACTTAAAATCCACATTGAAAGAATAGTATGCAATTGCCCCTGTTGAAACAATGACAGTTAGCAAAAAAGCAGGCCAGAAAGTTTTTTTCTCTCGCAATTTTTTAAATCCATTGAAAGGCGAAACAATTGTTTCAAAGGCAAGTTTTAAGGATTCCATTTAAACCTCCCGGAAAAAACTTTATTTATTATTACGAAATTAAAAAAAATTTGTTCTTGTTATTAAAAATATTATTTTAAAAAAACTTTAAAAAGATAGCCCCAAAAAAGCCTCGTAAAAAAATACTTAACCCGATTACAATCCACGGAGTTACAATTTGAGGACAACAAATATCAAAAATAGCCATTAGAGCAATTAAAAAGTGGAAAGCATAAGCGTATGCTTTGGCAATAAGGGATTGTTCTCTCTCATCAGCCCCTTTTCTTATAAAAACATGCAATCCTATAAAAACAAGAAAAATCATTCCTAAATCATCAAAATACAAAGTAAAAACAAAAATTAATAATCCTGTTATAATGTCAATATAGTTATGGGTTTGTAAACTATTTCTTAAACTATCTTTTAATCCCATTGTTAATCCTCCTTCTCATCAAAATTAAATATATCTTCAACTTTTGCATTAAAAACCCTTGCCATTTTCAGAGCAATAACTACAGAGGGAACATACTTTCCCTTTTCAATGGAATTTATTGTCTGCCTTGATACTCCTATTTTTTGTGCCAATTCTTCCTGTGTTAAATTGTGAATAGCCCTAAAAATTTTAATTTTATTTTTTAACATAGTATCTCCTATAAAAACACCTAACACCTAACATAATATATATAAAGCATACATTACATTTTATCAAGTATATTTTACATTTTTTCAAATAAACTTTACAAAAGGAAAAATAAAAAAACCGGGATTATAATATCCCGGCAGAATGTATTAGATTATTCTATAAATTACATCTTTCCAATGAGTTTTAGCCTTGTCATTGCTCTCATCAAAGCTGCCCTTGCCCTCTCCATATCAGTGTGTTCATCAGGGTGCTCAAGCCTCTGTTTTGCTCTTTTCAAAGCCTCCATTGCCCTTTCCGCATCGATCTCTTCAGGCAATTCCGCTGTTCTGCAAAGCATTGTAACTTTATGAGGCAAAACTTCAACAAAACCGCCGGTTACTGCCAGTTTCTTTTTTTCACCGGTTATATCCGTAAAACTTAATATACCTATTCCAAGTTTGGCAAAGTATGGAGTGTGCAGTGGCAATGCCTGCATTTCGCCCTCATAGGCAGGTATTGTAACCTCTTTAACCTCAACTTCAAAGACACTTTTTTCAGGTGTAACAAGACTGAAATGCATTGTTTCAGCCATTTTTTTATCCTTCTCTTCTTAGTTTTTCCGCTTTTTCAATAGCCTCTTCAATTGTACCAACCATGTAAAAAGCCTGTTCAGGAAGGTCGTCATGTTTTCCTTCAACAATTTCCCTGAAGCCTTTTATGGTATCCTCTAATTTCACATATTTACCGGGGATTCCTGTGAACTGCTCTGCAACATGGAATGGCTGAGAGAGGAATCTCTGAATCTTCCTTGCCCTTGAAACAGTGAGTTTGTCCTCTTCGGACAGTTCATCAATACCGAGAATTGCGATAATATCCTGCAAATCTTTGTACCTTTGCAATATCTGTTGAACAGCCCTTGCAACCCTGTAATGCTCTTCTCCGATAATTCTCGGGTCAAGTATCCTTGATGTTGATTCAAGCGGGTCAACAGCAGGGTAAATTCCAAGCTCCGCAATAGGCCTTGAAAGGTTGGTTGTTGCATCAAGGTGAGCAAATGTTGTTGCAGGTGCAGGGTCAGTGTAGTCATCCGCAGGGACATAGATAGCCTGAACAGATGTAATTGAACCGTTTTTGGTTGATGTGATCCTTTCCTGTAATTCTCCCATCTCAGTTGCAAGGGTCGGCTGATAACCAACAGCAGACGGCATTCTTCCAAGAAGTGCCGAAACCTCTGAGCCTGCCTGAGTAAAACGGAATATGTTGTCAATAAATAGCAAAACATCCTGATTTTGAACATCCCTGAAGTACTCCGCAACTGTCAATGCAGTAAGCCCTACCCTCAATCTTGCTCCAGGAGGCTCTGTCATCTGACCGTAAACAAGAGCGGTTTTTGAAAGAACGCCCGATTCCTTCATCTCAAAGTAAAGGTCGTTTCCTTCCCTTGTTCTTTCACCGACACCGCCAAAAACAGAGTATCCGCCGTGCTCCATTGCGATGTTGTGTATCAACTCCATAATCAAAACCGTTTTACCAACACCGGCACCGCCGAAAAGTCCTGTTTTTCCGCCTTTAACATAAGGCTCAAGAAGGTCAATTACCTTGATTCCTGTTTCAAGCATTACTGTTTCGGTGCTCTGGTCTTCGTAAGAGGGTGCAGGTCTATGGATTGGCCATCTTTCTTTTGCTTTAACAGGACCCTCTTCATCAACTGGCTCTCCTATAACATTGAGAATTCTTCCCAATATCTCTTCGCCAACAGGCACTGATATGGGGCTGCCCGTATCTTCAGCTTCTGCTCCTCTTATTAAACCGTCGGTTGGTTGCATTGATACGCACCTAACCCTGTTTTCACCAAGGTGCTGTTGAACTTCTGCAATAATATCAAGGTCAACATTTGTTTCTTTATCACTGTGCTTAATTCTAATTGCATTGTAAATTTCAGGCAAGTGTCCGTCAAACTCAACATCAATTACAGGCCCGATTACCTGAATAACCTTCCCTTTATTCATCAATTCCTCCAAAAATTAATTTTTCACTTCTGCGCCGCTTACAACCTCAATTATTTCTTTGGTGATAGCGGCCTGTCTTATTTTGTTCATTGTTAATGTAAGTTTGTCTATCATCTCTGTTGCATTGTTGGTTGCAGCATCCATTGCAGTCATTCTTGCTGCAAACTCAGCAGCGTTGGATTCAATAAGTATTCTGTAAACCTGAGTTTTTATATGTAAAGGCAACAGGTCATCCAAAACTTCTTCCATTGAAGGTTCAAAAATATGTTCAACAAGAGGTTCGTCCTCTTTTTCAAAAGTAAATTCACCGTGTTCAATTGGAAGTAATTTTTCAACAACAAGGTTCTGTTGAAGAACAGATTTAAACTCATTGTAAACAAAGTATATTGCATCGTACCTTTTTTCAACAAAGTCTTCCAAAAGCTCAATTGCAATCTTTTCCGCAACAGTTGAATCAAATTTATTGAATAAACCAACAACTGTTCTATCTTTTTTGTCCCATTTCTTTTTGAAGTACTCGGCACCCTTTCTTCCGACAAAATCAAGGTATATTTCTTTATTTTCTTTATGCTCTTTAAGAAAAGCCAGAGCCTTTTTTATTACATTGGCATTGAAGGCTCCGCAAAGGCCCCTGTCGGCAGTTACAACAACAAGTTTAATCTTCTTTTCTTCCCTTGTTTCAAGGAGTGGATGGGTTTTGATGTCGATCCTGGATGCAATGTGCTGGATTGTTTCCTGCAATTTCCTTGCATAAGGCCTTGCATTGTAAACCCTTTCCTGGGCTTTTTTCATTTTAGCGGCAGCTACCAGTTTCATTGCTCTGGTTATCTGCCTTGTATTTTTAACACTTTTTATTCGTCGCCTTAATATGTGTATGGCAGCCATAATCAATTCCCGCTAACAAATTCTTTTTTAAATTCCTCAATTGCTTTGTTCATTTTTTCCTTTAATTCGTCGTTCAGGTCTTTTTTCTCAACTATCTCTGTAAAGATTTCAGGATAATTATTCTCCACAAACCTGTACAATCCATCCTCAAAGTCTTTCACCTTTTCAAGGGGTAAATCATCAAGGTAACCGTTTGTTCCTGCATAGATTATTACAATCTGTTTTTCAACAGGCAATGGTGAATATTGTGGCTGTTTGAGTATTTCAACAAGCCTTGCGCCCCTTGTTAACTGCTTTTGTGTTGCTGCATCAAGGTCTGAACCAAACTGCGCAAATGCTGCAAGTTCCCTGTACTGTGCAAGGTCAAGCCTTAATGTTCCAGCAACCCTTTTCATTGCTTTTATCTGGGCAGAACCACCAACCCTCGAAACCGAAAGGCCAACATTAACAGCAGGCCTTACACCTGAATGGAAGAGGTCTGTTTCAAGGTATATCTGACCGTCTGTAATTGAAATAACATTTGTTGGAATGTAAGCTGAAACATCACCTGCCTGGGTTTCAATTATAGGTAATGCTGTGAGTGAACCAGCACCTCTCTCATCGGATAACTTTGCAGCCCTTTCAAGGAGTCTTGAGTGAAGGTAAAAAACATCTCCAGGATAGGCTTCTCTTCCCGGTGGTCTCCTTAAAAGAAGTGAGATCTCTCTGTATGCAGCAGCGTGTTTTGACAGATCATCATAAACTATTAAAACATGCTGACCTTTGTGCATAAAGTATTCACCCATTGCACACCCTGCGTAAGGGGCAAGGTAAAGCAACGGTGCGGGCTCTGACGCTGATGCAGAAACCACAATTGTGTAATCCATTGCACCTTCTTCTTCAAGTTTTTTCACAACCTGAGCAACGGTTGATTGTTTCTGTCCTATTGCAACATATATACAGATCACATCCTGTCCTCTTTGATTTATTATTGTGTCTATGGCAACAGCGGTTTTACCTGTCTTTCTATCACCAATAATCAATTCCCTCTGCCCTCTTCCAATAGGGATCATTGAGTCTATCGCTTTTAATCCAGTCTGAAGAGGCTCGTGTACAGATTTTCTCTCAATAATTCCAGGGGCTATCCTTTCAACAGGATAGTATCCATCATTTTTAATTGGTCCTTTGTCATCAAGTGGTTCACCAAGGGGGTTAACAACCCTGCCTATTAGTGCTTCTCCCACCGGCACGGATAGAATTCTTTTTGTTCTGTTTACCTCATCTCCTTCCTTAACCAGAGATGACTCACCAAACAAAACAACTCCGACGCTGTCTTCTTCAAGGTTAAAAACCATTCCATAAAGTTTGTTTCTCGGGAAAAAAACAAGCTCCCCCGCCATTGCTTTTTCAAGCCCATAGATCCTGGCTATACCATCACCAACAGAGATGACAGAACCAACTTCAGCCAGATTGACTTCAACTTCAATACCTTCCAATTGTTTGACAAGGATCTTACTGATTTCTTCAGCCTTAAGCGTCATTTACAACTCCCCTGTAAGTTTTTCTTTTATTTTTAATATGTTTGTTTTTATACTTCCATCAATAACAAGACTTCCCATCCTTGCAATTGCACCACCAATTATGTCTTTATCAACTTTAACTTTTAATTTAACCTTTTTACCGCTCTTTTTCTCAAACGCTTTAACAAATTTTTTCTCTGTTTCAGTCGTAAGTTTTTTGGGAACTGTTAAATCCACTTCAACAATTCCAAGCTTACGATATAAGTACTCCTTAGTCGGTTTTTTTAAATATTGCAAAACTCTGAATCTGTTGTTTTTTACCACTTTCAATAAAAAGGAAGCGTATTTATCTTCAAGTTTTATCTCTTCTAAAAAACTTGATAGCCTATCAAATTTGTCCTGCTTTGATATGGAAGGGTTCAAAAAGAAGCGATATGAAGTTTCGTGCAAAAGGGCATCCACAATCACAAAGATTCTATCAAAGACCTTTTCTGGATCTTTCTCCCGGGAAATTATCTCTGCAAGGGCTTTTGCGTACCTGTTTACAACACCTTTTTCTATCAATTATCCCTCCAGTTCTGAAAAGTATTTTTCCATACTTTTATCAATATCACTTTCGGTAATTGCAGATTTTACCATTTCTTCCGCCCTTTGAGAGGCAAGTTCTGCCATATACCTTTTTAATTCCAGTTTTGCTGCATTAAGTTTATTCTCAACTTCAAGTTCTGCAAGTTTTTTTATTTTATCAGCCTCTTCTTTAGCCTTTTGCAATATTTTTTCTTTTTCTTTTAACGCAATTTGTTCAGTCCTTTTTAAAATATCTTCAATTTCGTTTTTTAAACCATTCATTCTATCTTCAATCTCTTTCAATCTCTCTGCCGATTCCTTTTCCTTTTCATCCGCTTCTTTAAGTTTCTTTAACAGTTCAGATCTTTTTGTCTTAATAACCTCTTTTACAGGAGATTTCAGAAAATAATAGAGAACATAGACAAAAACAATAACATTGAACACATGACCGATAAACAAAACGGTGGGAGACCAGAAGGAACCCCCTTCAGATCCAAAAGAAACAGCACAAAAGAGCAAAAATGGAAATATTTTAAACCCCTTTTTCATGCCAAATCCCTTCCAATTACTTTTTTAGCAATGTTTTTTGCAATCCCTTCAACATAATTTTTTGCATTTTCAACTTCTGTCTTTAAAGTATTTTCAATTTCTAATAGACGTTTATCAAGAAATTCCTTTGCCGTTTTTTTCGCCTCTTCTTCAATTTTTTCCTTTTCGTTTTTTGCACTTTCTATCAATTTTTCTCTCAAAGATATTGCATCCATTCTTGCCTTTTTTATTTCTTGCTCGTACTGTAATAATTTGTCGCGATAGTATTCTTCCACTTCTTTAAACCTGTTCTCGGCACTCTTAATTCTGTCATCCCTTTCTTCCATTATTCTCACATAGGGAGAAATGTAAAACTTTTTTAAGATCAAATAAAAAATAATGAAAATAAAAGCAATAATAAGAAAGGATCCGTTGATCTGCATAGGTCCAGGCAAAGTTTTTATAAAACTCTCCATAACAACCCCACAAAATTTTAGTCAATTAAAATTATCACAATGTGAAGAATTTATCAACCACCAATTTATTAATTTTATCTTACCGGTATTGTTATAGGGATCCATGTTTTTACTGGGATGCCCTCTTTCATAGGCGGTGTAAACTTCCACTTCTTAACTGCCGAAACTATCCTCTTTTCAGCAAGTCGCGAATGAGGGGTAACCGGCCTGATCTTTCTAATAACCTTTACCTCCTCAACACTTCCATCAACACCAACAAGTACCATTATCAAAACCTTGGCTCCCCTTGGAAGTCTCCAGCTTGGGCTTAAAACAATTTTCTCTTTATAAACAGGTTTTGGGATTGCATCAAGTGACTCTATAGCAACAACCGTTCCGTAAAGTTTTTTTCTCTTTTCCTCTTCTTTTCTTTGCTCTTCTAACTTTTTTCTCCTTTCTTCCTCTTCCTTTTTCTTTTTCAAAGCAAGAAGTTGCTTCTTTTTTGCTTCCATATCCTGCTTTTTTTTCAATTCAGCAAGTTTCTTTTGTTTTAATAGCATCTCTTTTCTTTTTCTCTCCTCTTCAATTCTCTTTTTCTCTTCCTCTATTTTCTTAAGTTCCGCCAATTGCTTTTTTCTTTCCTCTTCCATTTTTTGTTTCAAAAACTCTTTTGCTTTTTTGTCAGCAAGTTTTTCAGCTTCTTTTAACGCCTCCTGCATTCTTAGTTCCATCTGTTTCTTCAATTCTTCAATTTCTTTTTCTTTTTGCATTTCAAGCATCTTCTTTTTCTTTATCTCTTCTTCAATCCTTTTTCTTTCAGCAAGCAGTCTCTTTTCTTTCTCTTTACTCTGCCAGTAATAGTAACCTCCAACAGCTCCAACAGCAATTATTATAAAAACAATAACCGCTATAATTACCGGTGACATTTTCTTTTCTATAACCCTTGTTTCTCCAAAGTATCCGGCATAGGTTGCACTTCTTTCGATCTCAAGCTTCTTTGCAAGTTCCTCGCTTACATCCCTGTACAGGGAGTGCATAAAAAATGCGAGGTTAAATGTTGTGGGAGAATAATCCCCTGAAAAAATCAGATCATCAAGAACCTCGTTTAATTCTTTTATGGTTGCAAAACCACCGGTGAGACACCTGAAAAGAAGAGTTTTGATATCCTCCGGCAATGGCTCATCTCCAAAAGAAGAAGATGCCAATGTTGCCTCATTGAGTTTTTTTCTTGTATCAGGCAAAACACCTTCTTCCTCTATAAATGGTTTTCCTGTTAACAATTGATAAATGATACAGCCTATCGAAAAGATGTCAGCCTGCTCTCCTGCTTTTTCTCCACTCAACACATCGGGATGAATGTATGGTATATAATCTTTCTTTAAAGCAGGATTATTTTTCAACAGTTCAACCATGTGGGGGGCAAGTGCAATATCATAAAGTTTTAGATCCCCTTCAAAAGATATGTTAATAGAGTAAGGGGTTACAAAACCAAAATCGTATCCTTTTGAATAAACTGTTGTTAATGCAGCCGACAGTTTACTTGCTATAAGCAAAACATGATCTATTGAAAAAGGAAAACCCTCATCCTTGCTTTTTTCTACAATGTTATTTAAAAACTGACCCTCAACAAACTCACATACAATATACCCTGTATTTTCTATTTTTTTTGCATCAATAACACTGGCAACAAGAGGGTCCGAAAAAGCCTTTACTTTACGGGTAGTGCTAATAACCTCATTTATAAACCTCGGGATTCCATTCAAATCTGATTTAAATTTTTTGATGTACACAAAATCTTTAAACTGTCCTTCCTCTGTTGTAATAATGCCTCTGAACACTTCAGATAAACTGTCTTCCTTAATTTTTTCCGAAACAATGTAATTGTCTAAAACCTGTAAATCAGCCATACATTCTCCCCCTTCAAAAATAACAATTTACTATTTAAATTAACTGAAGTTGCTTAAAAAATCAAGAGCAATATTAAATAATTTTACAGATTTTAAAGGTTTTTTGTTACATTTTGTTACAAAACAATAACAATGTTGAAACAATAACAGTTTAAATTTATACTGTAACAAATGTTATGGAGGTGAACAATGAAAAGAGTTCTGGCTATTTTTACAATCTTTGCCATCTTCAGTTTAACAACTTTCTCTATGCCCGGGATGGCTCACAGGGGACATGAAGGGTTTATGAAAACCATGATGTTTTTCAAAATGGTCAAGGAAAACAGGGAAAAACTGAATCTTACCCCAGATCAAAACAGTAAACTTGACAGAATTTTGAGGGATGTTGAAAATTACACAGCGTCTTTAAAAGAAGAAAAGGGAAAAATGAACTTTCTTGACAATTTCGTTCAGGACAGTTTTGACCCTTTTAAATTTGAGGAGGAAAAAAAGAAGAAAAAAGAGGAGATCAGAAACTTTTACCTTTCAAAGATAAAGGCTATCCACAATCTATTAACAAAAAAACAGAGGGAAAAATTGGTTTCAATTATTAAAGAAAAGGTGAAAAAGATTAGAAAAAGAAGGATAATGAAAATGAAGAACTTGAGGAGAAAAAGGAGATGGTCATCAAAAAATCGGAGAGAGATGAAAAGATAAAGGTTCTAATAATTGATGATGATGAAAAGTTGAACAAACTCCTTTTATCATTACTTAAAAATTACGGGTTTGAGGTAATAACCGCCTCAAACCCTTTTTCCGGTATTGAGACAATAAAAAAAGAACAAATAAACATTGTGCTTTTAGATGTAATGATGCCGGAGATAGACGGGTTTGAAGTTTTGAAAAGAATAAGGGAATTTTCAAATATACCGGTTATTATGCTTACCGCAAGGGGTGAGGTCCCGAGCAGGATACTGGGACTGGAATTGGGTGCAGATGATTATGTTCCAAAACCATTTGATATTGGTGAACTTGCAGCAAGAATAAAAGCGGTTACCAAAAGAGGGGGAAACTTCTCTGCAAAAAACAAAAAGTTAAAAACAGATTCAGGACTTGAAATAGATACCCAAAGCATGGTGGTTTTTCTGAATGGAGAAAAATTAAAATTAACCACCCTTGAATATCAACTACTCCTGCTTTTCATTAAAAAAAAAGGAAGAGTTCTCACCCGGGACAATTTAATGGAAGAGTTAAAGGGTTACGAGTGGAATGTTTATGATAGGTCAATTGATATTCTGGTAAGCAGATTGAGGGCAAAACTCAAAGACAATCCAAAAGACCCCGTGTTTATAAAAACGGTAAGGGGTATTGGATATCTTTTTGTGGGATAATATGCTAAAAAAACTATACTTTTCTATTCTCACAATCCTGTTTATTCTGATACTTACAATTGTTTCTTTTTTCTTCTACACAGGTTATTTAAAAAAAGAATCTATAAAAAAAGAAAGATTAACATTTTACAGAATCCAGCAGGAATTAAAACCTTTTATAAAAACATACAATAATCTCAATGACAAACAGATACTCTTCCTTAAAAACCTCTCAAAAAATTACAATGTGGACATTGTTGCAAATTTTAATAACATGGAATTTTCAACAAACCGGAAATTGAATTTTAAAGATATCAGAACCCTGTACATAAAAAAGTGGTTTAGAAAAAAAAGGACCAAATATCTTTTTTTTAAAGATCATTTTTTCCCAGAGGTTAAAACCTGCTTGCTCTTTAAAAAGGGGAATCATAAGTCATTTGCAGGGATAGAGCTCTCTTATGGTAACAACAGCATCGCCATAATTGAAAAAAACAATTTTAATACACTTTTTTTCCCTTTTAGTCTTTTGATTATTTTTGCTTTTTTCTCACTAATACTCTTTTTTGCCATTAAAAAGATATATGTTGAACCTCTTTCAAAACTGGAAAAGGCCATAAAAGAAATAGAAGAGAATATTGACTCGCCTTTCATTTTTCAGGTACCTTCCGATGGTACACAAAGTCTTTTTAAAGCATTGAACAATTTAAAGAAAAAGATTGTTCATGAGATCAACACCAAAGAGGAGATGATAAGAGATCTATCCCACGATATAAAAACCCCTCTCACAAGATTAAAACTCGCAGCAGAGTTTATTAAAGATAAAAGCCTAAAAGAAAGTATTATTGAAAATATCAATGAAATTGATCAACTGACCAATTCCATTCTGTTAACTGCCGTGTTTTCAAAAAAAAGATGCTCAACAAGATTAATAGATGTTGTGGAGAAAGTAAAAGAGCAGTACAGTGAAATTCAATTTATTTTTGAAATAGAAGAAGATCTTGAAATACCTCTATGTGAAGAGGATTTAAAGAGAATTTTCAATAATTTAATCGACAATTCAATTAAGTATGCAGATATAGAAAAAGGAATCACAATAACCGGAGGGAAAAGCAAAGGGTTAATTTTGATCGAGTATATTGATTGCAACACAAAGGGAGAAAAACCGGACCTCAACAGATTATTTGATTACTTTTATAAAAAAGACCCTTCAAGAAACAAAGAAAAGGATAGTGGTTTTGGGCTCGGTCTTTCAATTATAAAAAAAATAGTTGAAAGTAACAATGGTAGAATTGAAGCAACTTATTCAAATTGCAATGGGTTAAAATTTTCCATATCATTTTTTACAAAAACTAAAAACAACTGAACTCCATGTTATTTAACATCTCCATGGTATTTTTAACTTCCATAATAAGTGTTTCAAATACCTCATTTACAGAGGGCACATCATCTATCAATCCTGCAACCTGCCCTGCCTCAATCTCTCCGTTTTCGGTATCCCCGTCAAAGATTGCCCTTTTTGCTGCATTTTCTCCAATTACCTTTTTAAACTCTTCAACATCCGCACACCTTTTTTCCATCTCCTCTATCTTTACCGTAAGAGAGTTTTTTACAAGCCTTACCGGGATTATTGACTTCAAATAAAGCATGGTATCTGTATCCCTGGCATTTACAAGTGCCTTTTTATAATTTTCGTGAGCTGAAGACTCAATTGTTGCTGCAAACCTTGTTCCTATCTGAACACCGTCTGCCCCAAGAGCAAACGCAGCCACAATACCCTGCCCTGTTGCAATACCCCCTGCTGCAATAACCGGTATTTTCACCATTTTCTTTGTCTGGGGAATTAAAACAAATGTGGTCAATTCGTCCCTGCCGTTATGTCCCCCAGCCTCAAAACCTTCAACAACAACTGCATCAACACCTGCATCCTCACACTTTTTTGCAAGGGTTGGGGTTGATGTTACATGCACCACAATACATCCTTTTTCTTTTAAATAACCGGTAAACTTTTTAGGCGAACCTGCTGACATAAAAAATATTCTCACCCCTTCTTCCAGTGAAACCCTGACCTGATCTTCGGAATACTTTGAGAAAATAGGGATATTAACCCCGAAAGGCTTATCAGTCAATGTTTTTGCTTTTTTTATGTGCTCCCTTAAAAGATCGGGTTTCATTGAGCCTGCACCAAGCAAACCCAGCCCCCCTGCATTTGACACGGCAGCGGCAAGTTTTGCCCCTGAAACCCACACCATTCCACCCTGAATTACGGGATATTTGATTCCAAAAAGTTTGCATACCCTGTTTTCCATAACTTCACTCCTAAAGATCAGATATTGGTGATTCGTGAGAATGCTCCATTAAAAATCTTTTTCTTGCAAAAGTAACAAAATCATGCCTTGTTATAATCCCTGCAATCTTCATATCATTGTCAACAACAGGGATCTCTTCAAGGTCGTAAAAATCAAACAACTCCTGAGCCTCCGAAAGGTCATCATCTATTTTAAGGAAATAGAAATTATCCTGCTTCACATCATCGACAATTACAAGTTGCCAGATCCCTTCCTCAAACATAAAAGACCTGATGTCATTCAGGGTTATCATTCCGACAACCTTATTGTTCTCATCAACAACAGGGAAACTCATATACGGGGATTCCTTAATCAATTCAACAAGCTGGCCAAGTGTCATTGAGCGATTTACAGTGACAAAGTCTTTTTGCATTATTTCTGAGGATTTTGTTGATTTCAAAAACGAAACCTCTTTTGCATACTCAAGAGGGATCTTATTTTTTTTGAAGAACCTTGTATCAAGGGATTCCTGCTCAAAAGCCATAGAAACAATGGTGCCAATGATTGAAGCAAGCATAATGGGAAGAATAACCTGATAGTTTGATGTTAACTCAAGCAATAAAAATATGGCTGTAAGAGGGGCATGGGTTGACGCTGCAAGGAAAGCCCCCATTGCAACCACTGCATAGGCACCAGGTTCAATTAAAAGGTGGGGAAACATTGCATGGTATATTGAACCAAAAAATGCCCCAAGAACAGCACCTATAAAAAGAGATGGTGCAAATAGACCGCCGCTTCCACCTGACCCAAGAGTTATGTCGGTTGCAAATATCTTTAAAATAAGCAGAAAAAACAAAAAGATAACGGTAAATCTGGATTGAGAAAAGTAGATAATCTCGTGTATTACATTGTACCCGTCACTTAGCACTTCCGGCATAAAAAAACCCATAACACCGACCATAAGTGCCCCGATTATCAATTTAACCCGCCAGTTTACCTTTGCAGCCTCAAAGTAATCCTCTATTGCAAAGAAACTTTTTTTGTAAAACGCCGCAAACATTCCAACAAATATGCCAAGCAACCCGTACAGAGGAAGTTGATAAATTGACTCAAAAAGATAGGGAGGGGGTTTAAAAATAGATTCCTGCCCTAAAAACACTCTTGTAAATGTAGTTGATGCAACCGAGGATATTACGAATAGTGAGAATGTGTTTAATTTCATCTCCCCCATAAAAACAATCTCTTCAGCGAACAAAACCCCTGTTATGGGAGCATTGAAGGTTGCGGCAATTCCCCCTGCAACACCACAACCAACAAGTATCTGCCTTCTCTTCCCCTTTAAATTCAACCTTTTTGAAAGAAAGGAGCCAATTACACCCCCGATTACCGCAATAGGTCCCTCTCTCCCTGCCGAGCCACCTGACCCAATGCAAATGGAAGAGGCAAAAAGTGCGGAAAAGAACCTTCTAAAATCCACATCTCCCATTTTTAAGTGCACTTCTGCAATAAAGCGGGGAAAAGCATACCCTCCTGTTATCCCTTTCAATACCTGGTATATGGGTATAAGGGCAATAGAGCCCAATACAGGTATAAAAACGATAAAAATACCGTAAACACCGCCTCTGTCTATGTGGAAAATCCTGTTTCCGACAAAATTGAAAAAGAAGAAATGTGCCGCTTTTGTGAAAGTAACAAGGAGAAAGTTTCCCACTCCACTTAAAAACCCAACAATGGCTGCAATCAACAGAAAATATGTGGTTGTGCTTCTGGAAAACCTGTAATACAGCCTCTTTACCATTGAACCCCTCTTTCCCCTTTGTCCAGCATTAGATTATAACTCTATTTAACGGATTTTAAAAAACTTTATCGTTCAAAGAGAGAATTTTTAAATCTGCAAGTGCAATTGCAGTCATTGCTTCAACTATAACAGGCATTCTCAAAGCAATACAGGAATCGTGCCGGCCTTTAATCATTAAAGTTTCCTGTTTTCCTGTTTTTAAATTAACAGTTTTCTGGGGTTTGAAAATGGTGGCTGTGGGCCTCACTGCAACCCTGAAAACTATTGGATTTCCGTTTGTAATACCCCCATTTATCCCACCTGAGTTGTTTGTTGCAGTTTTGCCGTCAATATCAACAATCTCGTCGTTGTACTCGCTTCCCCTCATCTCTGCGCATTTGAAACCGGCACCAAACTCAATACCCTTAATCCCCGGGATTGAAAAAATCAGATGAGAAATTACACTTTCAACGGAATCAAAAAAAGGCTCCCCCAAACCAACAACGACATTTTCACAGACACATTCGACAATCCCGCCAATTGAATCCCCCTCTTTTGCAATCTTCTCAACAATGTCCTGGTAATCATTTTGCCCCCCAACTGAAACAATCCGTGCATTTACATCTATTGGCTTAATTATTTTTTTAGCAATAACTCCGGCAGCAACAATTCCAGCGGTTAATCTCCCTGAAAAATGCCCTCCACCTCTAAAATCATTGAACCCCCGGTACTTTTTATAAGTAACAAAATCAGAATGAGAGGGTCTTGGCAAACTTTCAATTTCTTTGTAATGCTTTGATTTAACATCCCTGTTTTCAAACCTTATCAAAATAGGTGCACCGGTTGTATATCCATTAAAAACACCGCTTTCAATAAACGGATAATCGTCTTCAACCCTTTTGGTTGTCCCCTTTCTTCCCGGTTTTCTTCTCTTTAAATCTTCAAAAAAATCCTCTTTTTCCAGTCTAATCCCGGCAGGACAGCCGTCAACAACAACTGCAATTGAGTTTCCATGTGACTCCCCTGTAATAGTTACCCTGAAAATCCTGCCAAATGTATTCATAAATCCTTTCTCTCAATATGCTTTTTCAGGTATTCACCTGTGTAAGACTTTTTATATTTTACCAGTTCTTCCGGTGTTCCGCAAAAAACAACCTCTCCCCCCTTTTCTCCCCCTTCAGGGCCAAGGTCAACAATGTAATCTGCACACATTATTACATCAAGATTGTGTTCAATGACTATAATGGTATTCCCCGCATTTCTTAAAGCAAACAAAACATCAAGGAGTTTTTTGACATCGTCAAAATGGAGCCCCGTTGTCGGTTCGTCAAGAATATAAAGGGTTTTCCCTGTGCTTCTCTTTGACAACTCTTTAGAGAGTTTTATTCTCTGAGCCTCTCCACCGCTTAAAGTTGTAGCAGGCTGTCCTAATTTCAAATAACCAAGCCCGACATCGTTCAATGTTTTCAATTTGTTTTTGATAGACGGTATATTTTCAAAGAAAGTTAACGCCTCTTCAACCGTCATATCAAGCACATCCGCTATAGCTTTACCCTTATAGGTTATTTCAAGGGTTTCTCTGTTAAATCGCTTTCCCTTACATGCCTCACAGGTTATGTAAACATCCGGGAGAAAGTGCATTTCAATCTTGATCAAACCGTCACCCTGGCACTTTTCACACCTTCCCCCTTTAACATTGAAACTGAATCTGCCGGGCTTATACCCTCTTGCCCTTGCAAGCTCTGTTTTTGAAAAAAGTTCTCTAATGTAGGTGAAAACCCCGGTGTATGTTGCAGGGTTTGATCGCGGAGTCCTTCCAATTGGAGACTGGTCAATAATTATAAGCCTGTCAAAAACAGAATAATTCTCAATGGATTTCAATCCAAGCCCCTTAATGCTTTTGCCTCTCAATAGCCTCCCCATTGCCTTTGACAGAACCTCGTAAACAAGGGTGCTCTTTCCACTTCCAGAAACACCTGTGACAACGGTTAACAATCCGACAGGGAAGGAAACATCTATTGATTTTAAATTGTGTTTTTTTGCCCCTTTCACTGTGAAGAATTTTCCGGCCTTTTTCCTTTCAGGTGGGGTTATTTTCATCTCCCCTGACAGATACCTGCCTGTAATGCTTTTTTTGCTTTTAAAAAGCCATTTAACACTTCCGTTGTAAACAACCTCTCCCCCGTGCTCTCCCGCACCAGGCCCTAAATCTATCACAAAATCCGCATTCAAAATTGTATCTTCATCGTGTTCCACAACTATAACCGTGTTTCCAAGATCCCTCATCCCCTTCAAGGTTGAGATAAGTTTGTCGTTGTCTCTCTGGTGCAATCCGATTGATGGCTCGTCTAAAACATAGATAACCCCTGTTAACTTTGAGCCTATTTGAGTTGCAAGCCTTATCCTCTGACTCTCCCCTCCGCTTAAACTCCCGGCAGTCCTGTCAAGGGTTAAGTAGCCAAGTCCGACATTGTTTAAAAATGTAAGCCTGTCAACAATCTCCCTTAACACTCTGTCTGCTATAACCTTTTGCTTTTCCGAAAGAGGAAGGTGTTTAAACACCTTTAACGCCTCTTCCACGGAGAGTTTTGTGTATTCAATAATATTTTTTCCGTTTATATAAACAGAGAGAAATTCAGGTTTCAGCCTCATACCCTTACAGGACGGGCAAACCCTGTCAGAGGTGTATTTATTTAATTCTTCCTTTATATAAAGAGAAGATGTGCTGTCAAATCTCTCTTTTAAATAGGGGATAACCCCTTTGTAATTAATAGAGTACGAGTACCTTCCATAGTGCATCCTTACAGGTTTATCGTATCCGTAAAGTATAATCTTTTGTATATGTTGAGGTAAATTCTTAAACTTTTCATTTAAGTTAAAAAGGAGTTCAAAGGATAAAGCCTTTAAAACCCCTCCCCTCATTTTTAAATCAGGGTTTCTGAAAGGAATTATTGCCCCCTCTTTAATTGACAGATCCTCATCAATAATAAGGTCTTCGTCAAATTCTTTCAAAACCCCGAGGCCATGACAGGTCGGGCAAGCTCCGTAAGGTGAATTAAATGAAAAACTCCTTGGCTGAATCTCGGGAATACTTACCCCGCAATCGGGGCAGGCAAAGTGCTCCGAAAAAAGCTCAACTTTATCTTCACTGTGGTTATAAATTTCCACAAGCCCGTCTGAAAGTTTTAATGCAAGTTCAACGCTGTCTGCAATTCTGCTTCTGCTTTCCTTTGAAACCTTTACCCTGTCAATTACAAGGCTGATAGTATGCTTTTTATTTTTGTCAAGAGAGGGAAACTCCTCAAGGTAAACAAGTTCACCGTCAACATAGGCTTTTGTAAAACCCTTTTGAATATAAGCCTGGGCAAAACTTTTATATTCTCCCTTTTTTCCTCTCACTATTGGAGAACAGATTGTCAGCCTTGTTCCCTCTTTTAAATGAGAAAGTTTCTCTGCTATCTCGGAAGCGCTCTGTCTTTCAATGGGTTTTCCGCACTTAAAACAATGAGGCTCCCCAGCCCTGGCAAACAGCACCCTTAAATAATCGTAAATCTCTGTAACAGTGGCAACTGTTGAGCGTGGATTTCTGTGGGTTGTTTTTTGCTCAATTGATATTGCGGGAGAAAGACCCTCAATTAAATCAACATCAGGCTTTTCCATCTGCTCAAGAAACTGCCTTGCGTATGCAGAAAGAGACTCCACATACCTTCTCTGTCCCTCTGCGTAAATTGTGTCAAATGCAAGGGAAGATTTACCTGAGCCTGAAAGCCCTGTTATAACCACAAGTTTGTTTTTCGGGATTTCAAGGTTAATACTTTTAAGGTTATGATTCCTTGCTCCCTTTATTACAATTTTATTCTTCATATTTCAACAAGCCTGCTATTCAATCAAGTTTGCAATAGCCCTGCTCCACAACTTTTTCATCTCCAATATTTCAGAGTCAATGAGTTTTTCTCCATCTATTTTAACGATTCCCCTGTTTTCTTTCGTTTTTCCTGATAAAAAGAGATTAAGGTTAAAGTATTTGCAGAGATTCTCAAAATCTTCAACCTTTTCTTCTTTTACTCCCGCAATTACAACATTTTTGCTTTCGCCAAAAAGGAGAAAATCCTTTCTCAAGCTGCTTGATTTCAAATCAACCTCAAACCCAACACCCTCTTTAAAAGCCATTTCAAAAAGGGACACTGCAATTCCACCTTCTGATACATCGTTAGCACATTCAACAAGCCTTAAATCAGAGCACTTTTCCAAAAACTCCACCAATCTTTTGGTTTCTTCTATATCAATTTCAGGGCATTTGCCAGCAACCTTTCCGGCAACCAATTTCAAATACTCGCTTCCTCCAACTTCTCCCTTCAATTCCCCTATTACAAAAATATTCAACCCTTCTTCTTTGAAGTGAGAATAAATCCTTTTATCTATATCCTCAATCAGGCCAACCATACCTATTGTCGGTGTCGGGAATATTCCAACCCCTTTTGTTTCATTGTAAAAACTAACATTGCCAGATACAACCGGGGTGTTTAAAACCTTACAGGCCTCACTCATTCCTTCAATTGCTTTAACAAACTGGTACATTATCTCTTCCTTTTCAGGGTTTCC
>JALSOA010000007.1 GCA_026986725.1 Acidobacteriota bacterium | reverse complement strand
GTACTGTATAGAGAGAGGGCACACAACTTACTTTGGTTTTAAAGAGTTAAGACCCTTTTCAATTGCATGCTTTCATGGAGACATCTTGATGAGTGATAGAAGGGGCAATATTTATTTTATTAATATAAAAAACAAAAAGGTAAGGTTAATAAAGAGTTTTAAGGGCCAGATTAGAATAAAAAAAGCATCCAGTGACCTGTTTTTTTTGATTTCAGATAGATCTGTTTATTCTCTGGCGAAAAAGGACAATCTTTTCAGTGTGGAAAACCTGTTTTCAACAGATGATAAAACCCTTGTGATTTATGATGTTTTTTTATCTACCAACAATGTTTTGTGGATAGGAACGAACAAATACCTCATTAAAATTGAGAATAAAGAAGAAAATTATTTTACTGAAAAAAACGGTATTCCAGAATTCCCTGTTTTTAGCGTATATGAAACATCTGACGGCACTTTGTGGGTAGGTTCCAATTCTGGACTTGCAAAACTTGTAACATCCGGAATGGTGGTTTACCAAAAACTCGGAAGAGAGAGAATAAAAGAATGCACCTGCCTTTATTACGACAGGGTTAAGGACTGCATCTGGACCGGTTCAAACAGAGGAGTTTTCATTATCAAAAATGACAGGTCTTTCAGGTTTAAGCATGCTTACCTTGATCAATATGTTGTGTGGGACATAATTAGAGACGATAAAGGGAACTATTTTTTTGCAACTGAAGGCGGTGGTGTTGTGAAAATTTCTATTTCAGGACAAACAACCATTTACAATAAGGAGAACAATTGCCTTCCGGATAACAGGGTGACAGACCTGTTTTTTCAGAAGAGTACCCTGTATGTTGCTACAAAGAATGGTTTTGCAGTTTTCGCAGATGGCAGATGGAGGAAATTTTCAAACCTTGAAAGTCTTGGTTCAGGGTATATCAGGGCGATTGATGGTGATAATAAAGGGAATATCTTTCTTGCAACATACGGTGCAGGTATTGTTTTATACAAAAATGATCAATTTTTACCGGTTATTGCGAACCTTCGTGATGAGTATTCAATAATTTATGCGGTTAAAAAGAGTAAAGATCTTCTGTTTGGGGCAACTAATTATGGGATAATTATTGTGAAAAATAAAATAGCAACTCTATATGGAAAAGAAAGTGGATTTCCTGAGTTCAGTGCAATTGCTTTGCTTCCTGAGAAAGACTTTATCTGGGTTGGTCTTGACAGAGGATTGTGTCTTTTTGATTTAAAAAGAAAAAAGGTGGTTCAGTATTTTACAAAGGACGAAGGGTTGCCTGGAAATGAATTTACCACACACAATGCAATTTGTGTTGATGGAGAAAATCGGCTCTGGATAGGGTTGTTCGGAGGAATTGCAACAATTGATAAAGAATCTGTTTTCAGAAATAATGTAAAGTTCAATCCTTCACTATATTTAAAAAGCGTTAAGTTTAAAGTAGGGAAGAGGGATGTTATATTAAAAACAGAGGGTGGAAGTGCTGTTTTACCTTATAATGCAAGGGATATAGCATTTAACATTGATATTATCTGGTTTAAAAACGAACACAGTATCAGTGTTTTTTACAGGTTAAAAGGGTACGATGATGAATGGAAGAAACTATCTGAAGCGAAAAATGCAATGGTGTTTCTCAATTCTTTACCTTACGGAAAGTATGATTTGATTGTGAAAATAAAAACAATTACAGGGAAGGAAATAAAAAAAGATTTGATAAATTTTGTAATAAAGAAACCATGGTGGGGAAACAAATGGTTTATACTTTCAATGATTATTTTTCTTTTAATGGGTGGCATGCTTATTACTTCTGTTATCACCTATTACTGGACCAGGCACCTTCAGTTTGAAAAGGAAAGGTTAAACAGGATAGTGGAGGAAAAGACAGAGGAATTAAGGTTAACAAACGAAAAGTTAATGAAAAAGAACAGGCTATTAAGAGAACTTGCTGAAAAGGATTATCTTACTGGCCTTCACAACAGAAGGTATGCCTTTAAAGCAATAAGGTTTTACCAGAAATTGGCAGACAGAGATCCTGATTTCAAACTTTCATTTATCCTGATTGATATTGATTTCTTTAAAGTTATAAACGATACTTACGGACATGATGCAGGTGATTTTGTTTTAAAATCTCTTGCAAAATTGTTAAAAAGGCATACCAGAAAGTCTGATGTTGTTTCAAGATGGGGTGGAGAGGAATTTTTGATAATTCTTCCAAAAACCGGACTTGAGGGTGCAAAAAAGACGGCTGAAAAATTAAGAAGGATGGTTGAACACCTTGATCTTGATTACAATGGTCAAAAAATTAAATTTACCATTAGTGTCGGTGTCGCATCAATGGATCTCTCCAGAAGTTCAACCGATAAAGATGTGGAAAGGGTTTTGCTGGATGTTGATGAAAAACTTTATAAAGCAAAGCAATCAGGCAGAAATTTAATAGTTTTTTGATCATAAATCTCCCTGAAAAAAGTTTATTTTTAGAGAAAAAACCTTTAAAATTCTATTTATGAAAATCAATTCAGGTGTTTTTTGGTTTTTACTTGTATTTTTTTATTGTGATATAAGAGCACAACTTTTACCAATGAAGATCTATTACACGGAAGATGGACTTGCGTCCTCTCAGGTGTGGAGCATTACGGAAGATGTACACGGCTATATCTGGTTTGGTTGCAGTTCAGGAATTTCTAAATTCAACGGTTTTAAATTTATCAATTTCAGATTGAGGGATGGGTTACCCAGTGAATCTATAATAAAACTGGTATCTTCTAAATCTGGGATTGTTGTTGCCTTAACTGTTAAAGGGCTTGCTTACACAACGGATTGGGGAAACAGGTTTTTTGAGATAAAGGGAATAGGGGAGTACTCTGACATAGCCATTCGTGAAGGTATAGATGGGAAGAACATTCCCCTGTTAAAACCTGTATTGTATGCTGCAATGGTTAATGGTGGCATTTATGCCTACAGTTTTAAATCTGGATTATGGAGGTATTTTGGGTTTAAAAAGTTAAGGCCTGTATCTCTTGGATTTATAGGAGACAAAATGTTTTTTTCAACCATTTATGGGGAAATTTACAGCGTGGCATTAAATGAAAAAACACTTCTAAAGATAGGCAAAGTAAATAGGGTTAAACGAATAAAAAGATATGGAAAGAACGGGGGTATTTTTATATCTGAGAAGAGGATCTATCTTTTTAAAAACAATAAAATCAAGACAATTGCTAAGGCAGAAAATAGAGAGGAGATATTTTTTGATGCTGTGATTGATAGAAGAGGAAATCTATGGGTGGCAAGTAACTTTGGATTAAGAAAGATAAGTAAAGGGAAAACTTCTCTATATACAAGTAAAAATGGAGTGCCTGGCATAAGGGTCTTAAGTGTTTTTGAAAGCAGTGATGGAATACTGTGGTTTGGAACAAATCATGGCGCCTGTAAATTGATTTCAGAGAACATACTGGTGTTTCATAATCCTGAAAAAAGAAGTGTGCCAAGTTATATCTGTTTTTATTACCAGAAAGAGAAAAAGACAATGATGATAGGTAACACAAGCGGAGTTATCCTGATCAAGGGTAACAGAGTAAGAACTCTCAATTCTTCTTATATTTCCAGGTTTCCTGTCTGGGCAATCACCAGGGATAATGATGGCAACTTCTATTTTGCCACTGAGGGTGGGGGGGTTGTCAAGAGAAGTAAGGATGGAAAAGAGAGGCACTTTACTTTTGAAAACGGATGTTTGCCTGGTAACAATGTAACTGATCTGCTTTTTAAAGGAGGTACCCTTTATGTATCCTGCAAAGAGGGGTTTGCCGTTTACCATAACAACAAATGGGAGATTTACAATTTATTGAATAAACTTCCTGTTTCCTATGTTAGGTGTCTTGAAGATTACAAAGAGGGCAAAATTCTTCTTGGCACCCTTGGTAAAGGGATCTTGATTTTTGATAAAGGGAGTTTTTATTCTTTAATAAAAACTGAAAGAAAAGAGGTGAAATCTGTTTACTCAATATATTACAACAGAAAAAAAGATACGATATGGGCAGCAACCAATTATGGGCTTGTAAAGGTTAAAAACGGAGTATTCAGGATTTACGATACAAAAAGCGGTTTTCTTCCCTTTGGGTTGTCTGTTGTTTTTCCTGTTAAAAACTATTTGTGGGTGGGGAGTGATGGCGGAGCCCAGTTGTTTGACCCTGGAAAAGAAAGGGTTATAAACATACTTACAAGAGATGATGGGTTGCCCGGAAATGAATTTACAACTCACAATGCGATAGCAAAAGACGACGACAACAACATCTGGTTTGGATTTTTCGGAGGCGCTGCCAAAATCAGGAATCTTGGTTTGGACAGTATTTCCGTAACGGATTTTAGCCCTGATATCTTTCTTACATCTCTTCAGTATTTTTTCAAAGGCAAAATGCACAGGGTGAAGTTAACATCAAAAGATAATGTATTACTTCCCTTTGGCGCAAAAGAGGTGTTTATAAACTTTGATGTTGTCTGGTTTAGAAATGAGTACAGTTTGAACATTGATTATAAACTTCAGGGGATAAACACAAACTGGAACAGGATAAAAGATTTCAAAGACATGAAAATATACTTTACATCTATTAAACCGGGAGTTCATCCGCTTTATTTAAAAATATCCTCAATTTTAAGTAAAAGGATGTTGACTGAAGAGGTGTTAAAGATAATTGTACCAAAACCATGGTGGCAGAAGTCATCTTATCAGGCATTGATAAGTTTTTCAGCCCTTTTTCTTATACTTGGTTTTTCAGAATTTTATTTTAGATACAGGAATAAAAGGTTAATTAAAGAGAGAGAAAGGCTTAACAAACTTGTGCAGGATAGAACAAAGCAACTTGCTGAATTAAACATTGAACTTGAAGAAAAAAACAGGATCTTAAAACAACTTGCTAACACAGATTATCTTACCGGCCTTTTTAATAGAAGGTATTTTATGGAGCAATTAAATATTGTAAAGGATATTGCAGTAAGAGCCGGGAAGTTTGTGCTGTGTTTTATTCTTTTTGACATAGACAATTTTAAGTGCATAAATGATACCTATGGGCATGCTGTGGGAGATGAGGTTTTGAAGTCTGTTGCAATGGTAATTCAAAAAAATTTAAGGAGAAAAAGCGATATGGTAGCAAGGTATGGGGGGGAGGAATTTATAGTTGCATTGTTAAAGAGTGATATTAATATTGGGAGAATTATTGGTGAAAACATTAGAAAAGATGTAGAAAACACGGTTATTCATTTTAATTCTTCAAAAATAAAGATAACAGTAAGTGGAGGGATTCATTGTGTCGATGTTTCTCAAAATGGAAATAATATCCAGTTGGCAATAGAAAAGGCAGACGAAAAACTTTACCTTGCGAAGAGAAAGGGGAAAAACAGAATAGAAGGCTAAAGATGGGGTGAGCGAGGGGAATTGAACCCCCAACCCCCAGAGCCACAGTCTGGTGCTCTATCCGATTGAGCTACGCTCACCATAAAAAAGAAATGGCGCACCAGGGAGGATTCGAACCCCCGACCAACGGCTTAGAAGGCCGCTGCTCTATCCTGCTGAGCTACTGGTGCATACACAATAAAAACAAATGGTCGGGGAGAGAGGATTCGAACCTCCGACCCCTTGTTCCCAAGACAAGTGCGCTACCAGGCTGCGCCACTCCCCGACGCGTTGCATATATTAGCAAAAATAACCTTTTATT
>JALSOA010000006.1 GCA_026986725.1 Acidobacteriota bacterium | reverse complement strand
GGGTGTTTACCGTTGAAAAAAGGTAAAACATAAGGAATCCGGGTACAACGATATAATTTAGAGCCTTTACCCTGTTTTTTCTGTTAACAAGTATAATTGCAAAGGCAATGAGAAATGGAAGGGTTGAAAGTGTGAAGTATTCCCACGATGTATTAAATTTATCAAAACCGTAAAATAAAATTATTGAAGAGATTAAAAACACCGCTAATGAAATTGCAATAATTGCCGGTTTTAACCATCTTTCCTCTTTAAATTGATAGAGTTTTGAGGCAACTAAAATTGATATTGCAGGGTACATTGGAAGAATGTAGAGGCCTCTTTTTCCTGACGGTATTGAGAAAAACACAACTGTGAACAGAAACCATGAAAGAAGGAACCTGTCTGTGTCTGTGAGTGTAGATTCTTTTCTTCCCTTCCACATTCTCCACAAAAAATAGTATAAGAACAAACTCCATGGGAAAAAGTCGTAAATTAAAACCTTGATGTAGTAGTAAACAGGCTGAAAGTGATGCCACGATTTTGCAAACCTTACCACAGTTTGTTTAAAGAGTATGTTTTCAAGGTATGCTATGTTTCCTGAAGATACAGCCTGCAAAATCAGAAGTACAAGCCACAGCAAAACAGGGAATAGGTATGCAGAAACTGTTTTAAATGTGAATATTTTTGTTTTTCTCCACTTTTTTGCCCACAAAAGGTAAACTATTATTGAGCCAAGGGGAATAATCAAGCCAACAGGCCCCTTTGTCAATGTTGCAAGCCCCATTAAAAAGAACGACAGGGTAATTGCCCATTCCTTTTTGTCTATTAGGTATAGCAATGCAAGGTAAACGGAAAGGTAAATTAGAAATGAAAGAAGCATATCTATCTGAGCATGGCTTGATTGCCACCAGACCTTTATACTTGATGCAAAAACAATTGCTGAAGCAAAGGCAATCTCTTCATTAAATCCCAATTTTAAAGCAATGAGAAAGGTTATGAGAATTGATAAAGTCCCTGCAATGGCAACAGGCAATGTCCCGGATTGAGTGTTAAACCCTCCTGTTAATTTTGAGGATGCAACAATTGTCCAGAAGTAAAAAGGGGGTTTGTCAGGGTAGGGTTTTTTGTTTCTGTGTGGCATAATGAAGTTTCCCGAGTCAACCATCTCCTTTGCAACAAGGACAAACCTCGGTTCATCAGGCTCCCATAGGTCTCTTTGGAAAGATGGAATGAAGTTTAGCACAAAGAAAAAAGCAATAAGAATAAAGAGGAATACCCTGATTCTCACGCCTTTTTCCCCTCCGTATTTTTAAGTTGTTTTTTCTCCCTTAATCTGAAAACAATGTTTCTTATATAGACTATAAGCCCGCTTGCCTGACCTAAAATAAATACCGGGTCTTTTCTGTAAACGGCATATATAAAAAGCATTATTCCCCCTGTTAAACTTAAATACCAGAAAGCCATGGGTATTACGCTTCTTTTTTCTTTTTCGCTTGCAATCCATTGAACAATAAACCTTGCTGCAAATATAGCCTGTGCGGCAAACCCCCAGATTAGAAAAAATTTATTCCAGTTCATTTACTGTCCTTTAAGTCATCGCTTGTCTTTTTATATTCCCAGTTTATATACCGTTTAAGCATCCACCTTACTGCAAGGACATCGTTGAACCCAACAAATGCCCTGTTTAAAACGCCGTACTTTGATTTCCCCCTCTGTCTTTGCCTGTGGTTGACAGGGATTTCGGTTATTGTGTACCCTTTCATTCTGACAAGTGTGGGGAAAAACCTGTGCATTCCGTTAAAAGGTGGAAGCTCCTGTACACACTCCCTCTTCATAACCCTTATTGAGCAGCCAACATCGGATACACTTTCTTTTGTCATCCAGTTTCTAAAACCGTTTCCTATCTTTGAGGATATTTTTCTTATTATGTTATCCCTTCTCTTTGCCCTTATTCCGTTTACCATATCAAATCCCGACTCTTCAAGGTGTTTTATCATCTTCGGCAGGTCGTTCGGGTCATTCTGCATATCACCGTCAAGGGTTGCAACAAGTTCCCCTCTTGTCTCTTTAAAGCCTGCAAGGAATGCCGCTGTTTGCCCTCTGTTTTCTTTAAAAGAGAAAAACCTTACCTTGTCAGGGTATTTTAAAACCATTTTCTCTATTAAAGGCAGGGTGTTGTCTGTTGAGCCGTCGTCAACAAAAATAATCTCATACTCTTTATTTAAGTTTTTTAATGCATCAATTATCTCTTCTGTTTGAGGGACTATATTTTCCTCTTCGTTGTAAACAGGGATAACAATTGAAAGGTATGGCTTTTTGTTCATATTCATTTACTCCAGAGAATTTTTTTTCCGTAAGATTATACCATTTTAAATTGAAAACTCAAAAACTCCTTCTTTTTGCAAAAAAATAGTTCTCTTTTAGTCTTTTCGGATGTGTTTTTTAAAAAAGTTGTTAGGTTATGATAGAATATTTTTATCAGGGTTAATATAAATAATGAAAAGTGAGGTGAATATGTTTGCAAAGAAATTAAAAGTTTGGATGAACGGGGAGATTATAGACTTTGAACAGGCAAAAGTAAGCGTGCTGTGTCATGCTTTGCACTATGGAACCTCTTTCTTTGAGGGAATAAGGGCTTACGAGACAAAAAAGGGGACTGCCATATTCAGGTTAAAGGAGCACATTGACAGGTTGTACAATTCAGCAAAGATTTACAGAACTGAAATCCCTTTTAAACCGGAAGAGCTTAAAGAGGCAATTGTTGAATTGATCAAGGTAAACAATCTGAAAGCCTGTTATATAAGGCCTCTTGTGTACAGAGGGCTTGGTGCTCTTGGCGTTAATCCTTTTAATTCTCCAGTTGAGGTTATGATAGCAGTGTGGGAGTGGGGTGCATATCTGGGTGAAGATGCTATAACAAAAGGGGTTGATGTTAAGGTTTCAACCTGGACAAAGATAGCTCCCAACACCCTTCCTGCAATGGCAAAGGCAGGGGCAAACTATATGAACTCGCAGCTTGCAAAGATGGAGGCAATAGTTGACGGGTATGATGAGGGAATACTGCTGAACTCAATGGGCTTTGTTGCTGAGGGGAGCGGGGAAAACCTTTTTCTTGTTAAAGATGGGAAGATTTACACAACCCCCTATTCCGCATCTATTCTTCCGGGTATAACAAGAGACTCCGCAATAAAGATTGCAAAAGACTTTGGATACGAGGTTATTGAAACCCACATCCCGAGGGAATGGTTATACATTGCTGATGAACTTTTTTTCACAGGCACTGCGGCAGAGGTTACTCCGATTAAAAGTGTTGACAGAATACCGGTTGGCAAAGGGGAAAGAGGGGAGATAACAGAGAGGATACAATCTGAACTGTTTGCTATCTTGAAAGGGGAAAAAGAGGATAAGTATAACTGGCTTATGTATATCTGATTTTTGTATGATATTTAAAATAAAAACCCCCGCAAAAGCGGGGGTTTGTTTTTGGGGGGAGAAATTACTTCTTAACCTTGATGTTTATTTTCTTTGGTTTCTGTTCTTCTTTTTTAGGAAGTTTGATTGTTAAAATACCGTCTTTCTGCTCTGCGCTAATCTTGTTCACATCAACTGTTGCAGGAAGCTGGAAAGACCTCTGAAATGAGCCGTAAGCCCTTTCAATTCTGTGGTAATTCTCCTTTTTAACCTCTTCCTCAAACTTCCTTTCACCCTTGATTGTAAGCATGTTGTTTTCAACAGTTACCTCAACATCCTTTTCGCTCATTCCCGGCACTTCAGCCTTGATAACTATCTCGTTTTCTGTTTCAAAGATGTCAACAGCAGGTACCCATGCGCCTGTGAGGAATTCATCATCAGTTGCAGGGAGCAATCCCTCGTCAAACATCTTGTTTAACCTTTCGGAAAGAGTCATCAATTCCCTGAAAGGATTGTACCTTGTTATTGCCATAGCCACCTCCTACCAGCGATTTCGTTCAAAATCCATTATCAATATAAAACCTTATAAAAATATTGTCAAGTATTTTTCAAAAATTTTTTTAGATTTTTTTTCTGGGCATAAAAAGAGTATTGTTGGGGGAAAATTTTATAATATCAATATAATATTTTTTTATACCATATTTGACAATGTTTGGGCACGGTATTATATTTAAAAATGAGATAAACAATTTTTCGGAGGTTATTATGCTTATAAAAAAGCAACATGCAGAAATGCTGTTAAAGTTATTGGATGAAAAAAACAAAGGGGAGCACCTTACTGTTTTAGAAAAAGAAAACAGTGAGGTTTTGAGGGTTTTAGAGAGGGCCGGTTTGATTACCCTTGATTCAACCCTCAATGCAAGGCTTACCTATGCCGGAACTGATATTGCAATGCAGCTTAAATCGTTGATTGAAAGTGGGAAATTAAAGCCTGTTGAACAGTGGAGAGATGACTGGAAATGGATTGGCTCTTCCGTTATAGAGATGCTTGATTGTGCAATTAAAGGAGACAATGTTACCGAACTTACCCTGAATGCCCTGAAAGACAGGGGGTTTGTTGATGAGGTTAAGGGTAAGTCAAGCAAAAGAATAAAATTTACTGTAAACCATGCAGGAAGGTTTATTTGCGAAACTTATAAAAAAACCTCTCCATTGCTTGTTATTTCCGCTGAACTTGCAGATTACATAAGAACGCTTGCATCAGGCCCTGCTTTGTCTTCAAGGTTGGGAGGGAATCCTTACTATGAACATTTGCTTGAAGCAATGAGGCTTATAGCATATAGTATTCCGGATTCAGATGTTTACTCTTTCACAGCGCTTGGACAGGCTGTAAAGAATACCCTTGAGTTAGGGGGTTTTGTGAAAGAGGATTATGTTATGTCCCCAGATATTTTAGAATCACTTGCAATGCTTTTTGACGGGGAAGATGTGTCTGATACTGCATTAAACTGGCTTCAAACACTTGGGTTTATTGACGGGGAAAGCAACCTCCTTCCTGCCGGTGAGTGGGCTTTAGAGGTTTACAGGTTATGGAAAAAAGAAGCAAGGACAGAGGTATGGTCTTTTTCAATTGAGGAAGAAGAGGTTGAAGTGTTGCAGGGTATAGAAAACTTATGGCAGAAAAACAGTGAAAACCCTGAAATTGCACCAACCTTTGAGCAGATAAAGAAAGAGCTGGTTGACAGAAAGGTTAAAGAGTACAAAAAATTGCTTGATAAGTACGGCAAAAGATTGAAGGAGATGCCTGAAAAATTCAGGAAGATTGCTGAAAGTTTCAAAGATGCAAAGGATTACACAAAGTGGTTTGAGGACAATTTTAATTTAAGGATTGCACTTTTTTCGCTTGAATCCTTTAACCTTATTGAGACATCTTCAAATGATAAATTTAATGAGGTTTTTAAACTTACTGATTTCGGTAAAGGGGTGCTTGAAGACCAGAAAAAGAGAAAAAGGGGTATCTCTTCAACCTCTGTTAAGGCAATAACAATGACAAGAAAGGCTTTCTCAACGCCCAACATTCAATGGTTTGAAAAGGCAAAGGAAGAGGGGCTTATTGGAAGCAATGAACCGACTAAATCGGGTTATTTCTATGCAGAACTGGCTGAGACCATTGAGAGAAGGCCTTACCTTACAAGGTATGAAAGTGAGATATTCAAAATGATACCAGACCACGGGGTAACTGTTGACGATATTCTTGAAAGGGCAAAGAGTGAAGATGAAAAAAGGGTTTTAATGTGGGCTTTAGAAAAACTTGAGGCAAGACACCTTATTGACATTCTTCCTGATGGAAACATTGTTGAGACAGAGGCAGGCAAACTGATGGACAGGGCTTTAAGTGGTGCCGCTTCAACATTTGCAACACCAATAAACCCGGTTATGTTCAGGGTCATAAAGGCACTTGCAGAGGTTGGCTCTCTGTTTGAGAAAGAGAAAAAGATCAGAATACTTCCTAAAAAATACAAAGAGGCTGTCAAAAAAAGCGGGCTTTCGGAACAAACCTTTGCAGAGGCATTCAACCTGTGTAAAAGGGCTGGTTTTGTTGGCACAAACACAGTGAACGAAACAGGCCTGCTTTTACTTGAAGCGGTAAGCCTCACCAATCCTTCCGAAATTTTGAAAGGTTACACGGATATTTACCAGTACAAAAAAGAAACTGTAAAAGAGTAACCAGGGGGGTTATCCCCCTTTTTATTTTTTTAGTTTGTTTTCCCATTTGTTTAAATTCTCTTTTATTTTATAAAGGATTTCCTGAGAAGAATGCTCTCTTGATAATTCTATGTTGTAAGCTTTTTTACCAAGTTGAACAGCGTCAAAGTAGTCTCCTTTTTTTGCTCTGTACATTGCAAGCACAAATAGGGATGTGGACTCTTTGTAATGTCTCAATTTGCATGCCTTTTTTGCATACTTTCCTGCAAGATCAATGTTTACATTGTGTTTCAGGAGTTGATAGGCTATTTCAACATATAAACGGTATTCCCACCACACCTTTGATTGTTTTTCCATAAAATCTTTATCGTTTAAAACCTGATTTATAAAGTCCATTCCCTCTTTATACCTGCCCATTGTAAAGTAACTGGCAATAGTATAGCTTGCATATTCAATTTGATACGATATGTTTACATCTCTGTAATATTTTTTACAAAAATCAACAATTGTTTCAGGGATCAGGTCATAGTATGTGAAATCGTCAAGATAGACATTTAACCAGAAATTCTGGGGGTTAAATTCGTAATGGTCCCAGTCTATCTTTTTCTTAAAGATCTCGCATTTTTTTAGATCGTCCATTCTGATAAGGGTTTCAAACGCCTTTTTAGCCATTTTGTTTGCAATTTCTTTTTCTTTGTTTTTAGCCAATTTCTCTATCGTGCTAAGGGAGTGTGAGAATATTAAATTTCTTGTTTTTTGATCTTTCTTTTCTAAAGCAACTGTCATAACTTTGTTGAATATCTTTAATCCCTTTTCAGTATTGTATTCTTTTAAAAGGTTTGAGGGTTTTTCCTCAATACCGGTATGTTCAACAGCGTAAAATAAAAAGAAGTTCATTTTTAATAGCAGGAATCTCAATGTTGTATAATCAATTTCCTTTATGTTCCTTGTGTATTTTTCAATATAACCGAATGCCTTATCTATTCTTCCCGTGTTAAAAAGGTACGAGGCGATCCAGTAATCCCTGTCTTTTTTCTCTTTCATTTTTGAAACAAGAAAGGACACTTTTTTGTCGTATTTTTTCAAGAAATCTTTTTTCCTCTCTTCACCTTTTTTGGTTTTGTAAACTGATGAAACCTCCCCTATAAAGTTTATAAGGATTGTATAATATGCTTTGCTGTCTGTTTTGCCTTTTAATCTTTCTGCATAAGCCATGAGTGAGTTTTCAAGTATTTTAAGCCTTTCTTTGTCTGAAAACTTTGAAAATGAGGTGAATGGTTTGCAAACAAGGTTGTAAAGCCTGTTTAAGGGCATTGGTTTTTTGTAAAATTCAGGTTTTGTTTTTTCAACAGAGATAGTTAACCATTCTTCAACATCCTTCACCGTGTTTCCTCTTTCCCCGTGCCATCCCCTGTCTATCACACTTCCATTTGAATCAAGCAGCATAACAGATGGGTAAACCATTATCTTGAACTTTTTGCAAAGCATCCGTCCAAGCCCTTCGGTTTGCTCAATTCTTAAAAGCACAACCCTTTTTGCAATCCTTTTGAATTCCTTTTTTTCAAACAGGTTTTTCTTCATCTTCTGGCACGGTCCGCACCATTTAGCGGTAAAGTATGCAAGCACAGGTTTGTTTTCCCTTTTTGCCTTTTCAAGTGCATCGTAAAACCCATACTCTGTGAACCAATTGTTCTCGCCAATAGTAATTACTTTCTTTTGTCCCTGATTGCAGGAAAGAAAAAGAAAGATTAATACAATCATTACAATTGTTTTTCTCATATCCCACACCTTTCTTTGTTTTTTTTGATTATATTTGAGGTTCAGTGCTTAATCAAGTTTTGATGCTCTAAATAGGTTTTTAAGTGCTGTTTTCCCATTGATTTTTTTGTTTCAGGTAAACGGGAGCCCGGTTTCTGGTGTATATTAATTGGTAGATTCTTTAAAAAAGGGGGTTTTTATGAAGAAAATGGTTTTTGTTTTTATGTTTTTGCTTGCCATAAACACCTTTGCAGGCAAAAGCGATGCTTTAAAGTTTAATCAGTTGAAAAGATTTATCCCTAAAAGGGGATACAGGTGTTTTCTTCAGGATGGAATGCCTGAGGAGATAAAAGCGTCTTACTGTAATACAGCCTTTGCAAGGTACGATTACCCTGATAAAATATCCTCCATCGGGGTTAGGCAGGGGATAATTGAGTTCACCATTTCCGATTGTTTCAGGTTAAACGGTTGCTCAAGGTCTTACTTGATAAAGCACTTTCCCCATAAGAAGAAATTTACATTTGCAGACGGCTCCCATGATGTTTACTATGAGAGAAAGTATGGCGACCATATTGAGTACTATATCCCTTTAACAAAGAGGCTTTTTTTAAATCTGGTTTTGTTTGATACAAGGTACGAAAGGGAGGTGAGGGCAATTTTCAGGAAGATTCGCCTTTTCCAGTTAAAAAGGCTTGCATTGTCGTATCACAGAGATGAATGAGAGGAAAAAACTTTTTTAAAGTTTCAAGTGTTTTCTATTAGCATTTCAATGATTTTTGCCGTCTGGTTTTTAAGTATTTCAAGCCCTTTCCCAATGTTTGAAAGGTGGCTTTTTAGGTTTTCCGAAGTTTCCGGAGTATCTGTAACAACCTTTATGGGGATTACATACGGGTATTTTTCAGCAATGAAAAAGCATTCCATATCAATTATGTCAATGCCAAGTGAGTAAAGTTTCTCTTTTTCTGTTTTTGAAAGCACAGGTTCAGGGGATGTACCAAGGGTTAAATTTTTTTTAAAAGCATTGATATTATCAGGGATATTCAGGGGGATTACTGTGCTTGATTTTGTTGTCAGGGTTATTTTTGAGGGGATAATTGTTTCAAAAAGGTTTAATTGCGGGTTTACACTTCCGCAAACCCCTGCATTTATAACAATTTTGTATTTCTTTAAATCAATTGAAAGAAGGCAATCCCTGCACCTTTCCCCTATGCCGATTGTCACAATATCAATTGTTCCGTTTTCAATGAGGGATTTTGCAAATGTGTGGGATTCAATGGCTTTTTTTTCCTTATTTGTTGCAGTTAAAATCAGAATATCTCTTTTTCCGATTTTAAACTCCTTGTCATCAACTCTTTTACCCCCAATTTCGGGTCTTTCTTGTCATAAATTATCTCGTAAACCTTTTCAGAGATAGGCATTTCAACCCCTGTTTTCTCAATTAGTTGTTTTACTGATATGGCTGTTTTAACACCTTCTGCAACCATTCTCATCTTTGACATTATCTCTTCTATTGTTTTCCCCTTTCCCAGTTCCCTTCCCACAGAGAAGTTTCTTGAAAGGGTGGATGTGCAGGTTAATACAAGGTCTCCCATCCCTGCAAGCCCGGGGAAGGTTTCAGGCTCACCCCCTAAAACAAGCCCTATTCTTGTTATTTCAACAAGCCCCCTTGTTATAAGGGCAGCCCTTGTATTGTTTCCGTAACCAAGCCCCTCAACCATACCTGATGCAAGTGCAATAACATTTTTCAAGGCACCGCAAACCTCAATCCCTGCAACATCTGTGTTTCTGTAAAGCCTGAAGTATTCGCTTGAAAATGCGTGTTGAATCTCTTTTGCAGTGTCTTCGTCGGGAAATGCAACTGTAACCGCTGTCGGGTATTTCTTTGCAACCTCTTTTGCAAATGACGGGCCTGATATAACCCCTATATGCTCAACCCCTCTGGGTTTTAAGAACTCTTCAAGTATTTCACTAACCCTTTTCAATGTGTTGTTTTCAATTCCCTTTGATGCTGATAGGAATATCATATCTTTTTTAACATAGGGCAAGAATTGTGGGATAACATGCCTGTAAACCTGTGTTGGAATGACGGTTAAAACCACTTCCGCTTCGTCTAAACAGAATTCAAAGTCAAAGGATGGAGTAAGGTTTTCCGGAAATGGAAACCCAGGAAGGTACAGAACATTTTCCCTTTTTTCAATTATCTCTTCTGCACCGTCTTCTCTATAAACCCAGAGCCTTACCCTGTGTCCTATATCTGAAAGGTAAAGGGCAAGTGCCGTTCCCCAGCTTCCTGCTCCAATAACAGCAATTTTCATATCCCCTCCCGCAACAATGATTTTTAAAAGAATATCATAATTCCCTTTTATTTTGAAGGTTAAGGATGTTTGGATTCTGCCTATTCCCCCGATAGTTTGAAAACCTTTAGCGGTTTGTAGTATGCTCTGTCAGGCTTCAAAATTGATTCAAAAAGTGTAATTGATTCAACTGTGAAAGACAGTGGATTAACCCTTTTTTCTTCCAGTTTCGCCTGTTTTTTCACCCTGTAAATTGTAATGTGAGGTTTAAACTCCCTTTTTTCAGGCTCAATGTCAAACTGTGTGCAAATTGAATCAAGGCTTTCCGCAATTGCTTTTACAGGCTGAATCGGGATTGCCGAAACAAACACAATCCTTGGCTTTTCGCAGTAAGGAAAGCATGAAAGTTTGTCAAGGGTAAGTTTAAATGGGTGGATTTTAGAGCAAAAATCGTCAATCTTTTGTGATAATTCTTCAATCTTTTCCTCATCAAAAGAGCCTATAAACTTCAATGTAAGGTGCAATGCATCTTTGTGGGTTTTCCCCTTAATTCCCAGTTTTTTTATGAGATTGTTCTGTTGAATTGTCAGTTCATTCTTTATGTTTTCAGGAAGTTCAATTGCAATGAAAAGCCTTTTTTTCATTTCAAAAACTCTCTTCTAAGCAAGTCAAAAGCCCTTGATGTTGTCTGCTGTCTAATCATATCCCTGTCCCCTCTGAGGTTATACTTTTTAACAACGGTTTTATCCTTAGAGCATACAGAAACAAAAACCAGACCGGCAGGCTTTTTTTCAGATTGTGAGGGCCCTGCAACGCCGGTTATTCCAACCCCAAAATCGCTTTTGAAAAGTTTTCTCACATTGTTTGCCATAAAGAATGCCGTTTGAGGAGACACCGCCCCGAATCTTTCAATTGTTTCAGAAGGTACCTTTAAGATCTCAATCTTTGCATCGTTTGAATAACTTACAACCCCGCCCAAGAAAGCCTTTGAGCTTCCCGGTATATCTGTGATCAATTTTCCAAGCCATCCGCCTGTACACGATTCTGCAAAAGCCACCGTCTTACCCTTTTCAATCAGTTTGTCAAGCACCGCGTTTTCAAGGAAAATATTGCCATAACCAAAAAATGCTTCCGGAAACTTTGAAATAACCTTATTTGAGAACTCTTCAACTCTTTTTCTGTCAAAGCCTGAAAGATTTACCTGCACCTTTCTTAAAGATGCAAGAATTGCATATTGAATGTCGTTTTCTTCAAAGGGGAGCTCCTTCAATGTGTTGTCAATGATTGCCTCCGGAATTGAGGCAAAATTTATTGAAATTGTAAATTTTTCAGGCAATTTATACTTTTTCTCAAGCTCATTTATAACAAAATTGTCAATCATATACCTCATCTCCCGTGGAACACCGGGGAGAAGAGCAATTGTTTTTTTGTTGCATTCAAGGAATACCCCCGGGGCAGCGCCGGGTCCGTTTGGAATTGGCTTTCCACCTTCCGGGATGTAAGCCATCTTTACTGAATTTTCAGGAAAACTTATCCCCCTTTTCTTAAACCTTTCTTTAAGGTTTTCAAGGATATTTTTATCAAGTTTCAATTCAAGGTTGCACAGTTCCCCCACAACCTCTTTTGTAAAATCGTCCTCTGTGGGGCCAAGCCCCCCTGTTGAGATAACAATGTCAGCCCTGCTTATTGCTGTTTTAAAGGCATTTTCAAGGCTTTGCCTTTCATCTCCAACAACTGTTTTAAATCCAACCTCAATCCCTATTGAGTTTAATTTCTCTGTGATATAGAGAGAGTTTGTATCTATCTTTGAGGGGCCTAAAAGCTCGCTTCCAATTGCTATTAACTCTGCAACAACCCTTTTCATACCGCTGCAATATCTTTTCTGTAAAACATACCTTTAAATTTTATCTGCTTCAAAAATCCGTACGCCTCTTTCCTTGCATTCTCAATGTCAGGTGCAAGTGCTGTAACCGATATTACCCTTCCGCCGTTTGTTACAAGTTTTCCCTCTTCATTTAATTTTGTGCCTGCGTGGAAAACAAGTATGTTTGAACTTGTAGGCTCAGGCAACTCAATCTCAAACCCCTTTTCATACTTGCCGGGGTATCCCCTTGAAACAGCAACAACATTGACTGCAACATTGCCAGACATCTTCACATCGCCTTCCAACTTGCCCTTTGCCACGGAGTAAAGCAGGGGAAGAATATCACCGTCAATCCTTGGAAGAATAACCTGGGTTTCAGGGTCTCCAAACCTTACATTGAATTCAAGAACGAAAGGCCCTTTTTTTGTTATCATTAAACCGAAAAATACAGTGCCTTTGAACCTTATTCCTTCCTCTTTCAACCCCTTCATAAAAGGCTCAACAATTGTTTTCCTGATTGTCTCTTTCATAGTTGCGTCAATCTGAGGAGAGGGAGAAACAGCCCCCATTCCCCCTGTATTTGGCCCCTTTTCTCCATCGTAAATCTTTTTGTGATCCTTTGCGCAGGGAAGCATTACATAGTTTTTCTCGTCTGTAATAATGTGAATTGAAGCCTCCCAGCCCACCAAAAATTCTTCAAGAACTATTTTCTCTCCTGCCTTTCCAAATCTCTTATTCTCCATCATCTCTGTAATTGCATTCATTCCCTGCACAATGTTTTCGCATATAACAACGCCCTTTCCGGCAGCAAGCCCGTCAGCCTTTATAACGGTGGGGCAGGTTATCTCTCCGCTTCCAATGTAATTTCTTGCATCAACAGGGTTGTTAAAAACAACATACTTTGCGGTTGGAATATTGTGCTTTTGCATAAAATTTTTGGCAAATATCTTTGAGCCCTCTAAAATTGCACCCTCTTTTTTGGGTCCGTAAATCAAAAGATTCTCTTCTTCAAACCTGTCTGCAATACCCTCAACAAGGGGCTGTTCAGGTCCGACAACAGTGAGGTCAATGTTGTTTTTCTTTGCAAAATCAATAAGTTTATCAAAATCAAGAGGGCTTATATCAACGCATTCTGCAATGGTTGATATCCCTGCATTACCCGGTGCGCAGTAAATCTTTTCAATCAAAGGGGACTGTGAAATCTTCCATGTTAAGGCATGCTCTCTACCACCCCCTCCAACAATAAGAACTTTCATAATTCACCTCTGAAAGATTAATCCCATATTCATATTTAACACCAAAATTTAAACAAAAGCAATGAAAAAGAAAATCCATTTTGTGCTTTATCTGAGTAAGTTAATATGTTTATATCCATTTATGGTTTGTTAAATAAATTGTGTTGACTTGATGATTAAACTGTGATATTTTTACCTTTGACTTTGAAATAAAGGGAGGAGCACGCAAATGTATGCAGTAATTGAAACTCAGGGAAAACAGCACAGGGTGGTTGAGGGGCAGACTCTCCTTGTTGATAGATTGGAAGGAGAAGTGGGAACAAAGGTTGATTTAAAGGTTCTCCTTCTCGGGGGAAATGGAGAGGTTGAAATTGGCACCCCTTATCTTGAAAATGCAAAGGTTGAGGCTAAAATAGTTGAGCACAAAAAGGATAAAAAGGTTTTTGTTTTTAAAAAGAAAAGAAGAAAACAGTACAAAAAGCTCAACGGGCATAGACAGCCTATCACTGTGTTGAAGATTGAAAAGATAGTAAAGTAATTTAAATAAGGAGTGAGGTATGGCACATAAGAAAGGGCAGGGAAGTAGCCGTAACGGAAGAGACAGTAAGTCAAAAAGGCTTGGTGTTAAAAGGTTTGACGGCCAGTTTGTAAAGGCAGGCTCAATTCTTGTAAGGCAGAGGGGTACAAAGATAAAGCCTGGAAAGAATGTTGGAAGAGGGAAAGACGACACATTGTTTGCACTTACCCACGGATATGTTAAGTTTCAGGACAGGGGGAGAATGGGTAAGTTTGTAAACATTATTCCGTATGAGGTTACCGAGACTGTTCATTAATCTGGTTTTAAAAACAAAATTTTGATAAAGTAAAGGGGGAGTGTATCCCCCTTTTTTTAATGGAAGAAAGTGAATTATGTTTAAAGACGAATTAAAGATATGGGTAAAAGCAGGTGACGGTGGCAACGGTTGTTTGAGTTTCAGAAGGGAGAAGTTTGTTCCCAAAGGGGGTCCTGACGGCGGAGATGGAGGAGATGGCGGGGATGTTGTCCTTGTGGGCGATTCCTCTCTCAATACTTTCAACAAATTAAGGTACAGGCAGCATTATAAAGCAAAGAGGGGAGAGCATGGCAAGGGCAAAAATATGCATGGGAAAAACGGAGAAGACTGTATTATAAAGGTGCCTCTCGGAACAATAGTGAAAATAGAGGAGACGGGGGAGATTATAGGAGAGATTCTTGAAGATGGTCAGAGGCTTGTTGTTCAAAAAGGGGGCAAAGGTGGAAGGGGAAATGCAAGGTTTGCAACCTCAACAAACAGGGCGCCGAGGCATTTTGAGGAAGGGGAAAGGGTTGAGCCAATAAGGTTGAAACTTGAGTTAAAGTTAATAGCGGATGTATCGATTGTGGGGTTTCCAAATGCGGGGAAATCCACTCTGATTTCAAAAATCTCAAACGCAAAGCCAAAGGTTGCAGATTACAAATTTACAACACTTCATCCCAATCTTGGAATAGTTGAATACGATGGTTTTAAATCATTTGTGATTGCAGATGTACCAGGGCTAATAGAAGGAGCGTCCGAAGGAAAAGGGCTTGGAACAAGGTTTTTGAAGCACATTGAAAGGACAAGGGTTTTGTTGCACCTTATTGACGGGGCAACCCCAGAGAAAACATACCTTGAAGATTTCATGGCTATCAGGAAAGAGATTGAAAAGTTTAATCCCGATATACTTGAGAAAAGGTACGTTATGGCAGTGAATAAAGCCGATTCCATCTGTTGTAAAGACAATTTAAAGGAGATAAAGGATTTTGCAGATACTTACGGTGTCCCCTTTTTTGTTATTTCTGCTGTTACAGGTGAAGGTCTTGATGATCTTGTAAACACCCTTGGCAGAGTTGTTGAAGAAGTAAAAGAGAATCAAAGTGAAAAGATGCTAAAAGAAAAGAGGAATGCAAAGATTGACTTTCTTGACGAGGTTTGAATGATAGGATTTTACGGAGGAAGTTTCAATCCAGTCCACACAGGACATATTGAAGTTGGCAGGTTTTTATTAAAATCTCCTAATATTGAGAAAATCTTTTTAACACCTGTTTTTAAACATCCTTTCAAAAAAAAACTGGCTCCGTTTGATGATAGAGTGGCAATGATAGAACTTGCAATCAAAAATGAAAAAGGTCTGTATCTTTCAAAAGATGAAGAGGAAAAAGGCGGTGTTTCCTACACATACGATTTACTACATTATTTAAAGAAGAAATACGGGAATGAGTTTTTTTTTATAGGGGGGCTTGATACTTTAAATTCTATAGATAAATGGAAAAACTGGGAGTATATTATTTCAAACTTTAATATTCTGTTTACAACAAGAGCAAATGTGAAAATAGATGAAAAAAGGATTAAACAGATTGAGAATATTTCTGGGAAAAAGGTTAACCCTGTTAGCAAAGTGGAGGAGTTGAATCCTGAAGGTTTGAATTTGATTGATGTCCCGTTTATTCCTGTTTCGTCAACAGATATAAGGCGGATGTTAAAAAGGGGTGAAGATTTAAGTGGAATATTACATCCCGATGTAATATCATATATTTACCAGAGAAAACTTTATGGGGGATAATTTAATGGATTATGAGGGAATTATAGATACCATTGTGAGTGCTTCAGAAGAGAAAAAAGCAGAAAACATAGAAGTGTTGAAGGTTTCAGATTTAACCACAATTGCTGATTACTTTGTAATTATGAATGGCAATTCAAAGGTTCAAAATCAGGCAATTGCCGATGAAATTATAAAGAAAACCGGTAAAAAGTTACTTTTCGGTGTAGAAGGTTATGACCTTGCAGAGTGGATTTTAATGGATTATGGTTCGGTTATTGTGCACATTTTTACTCCGGAAAAGAGAGAATTTTACGACCTTGAAAGTTTATGGGCTGATGCGGAAAAGATTTTAAAGAGATGAAGATAAGATTTATCTGGCCTGGAGAGACAGGGCGGCAATGCCTTTCCCATCTGGAAAAAGATTACATTGAAAGGATATCAAGGTTTGTCAGGGTGGAAAAGGTTGTTTTTAAATCGAAACATGTGGATGAGGGGAAAAGGCTTTACTTTGAGGAAAAGGAGATTGAAAAAAGGTGTAAAAGTTTAAGTAATGCAATTGTTTTAACTGAAAATGGAGTGGAGATGGATTCTTTTAAATTCGCCGGATTTCTTGAAGATAAACTTAACTATTCACCCTCGGATATTGAATTTGTGGTGGGGGGAGAGGCCGGTTTCAGTAAAGATTTTTTAAAAAAAGGGATGTTTTTGTTATCTCTTTCAAAAATGACATTTACACATGAACTTGCAAGAATTATACTATTAGAGCAGGTTTACAGGGCGTTTACTATTATAAAAAACATAAGGTATCAGAGGTAATTGATGAAAAAAAAAGATGTTGTACTGATAGGTATTCTGATTTTAATTTTTGTTTTTGTTGTGATTGTTTACTATGAAAACATTGAACTTTTAAAAAGTGATTTTTCAGTTTTTAAACATTATGTTTTAAGGCTTGACATTGTTTTGCTTTTTATCTTTTTATCAGGGGGGATTGTTACCTTTACAGTTTACAGAAATCTCAGGTTATCTTCCAATCTTTCGTGGAAGGCAAACAGGCATTTTATAAGGGCTTTAAACAACCTTTACTCTTCAAGGTATCGGGAGGCTAAGGACGAAATTAAAAAGGCCCTTGAATCTTCTCCTAAAAACTATGATCTCCTTATGACATCAGGTGTTATTGAAAAGAGGCTTGGGAACTTCCCAGAGTCATACAACCTGTTTTTGGCTGCTTTTAAAAGAAAACCAACCATTCAGGCTTTTCAGAAGATGATAGAGGTTATAAAAGTGGGTAACCTTAATATTGAGCCAGAAGATCTTTACTATCTCTCAAAAGAGATCCCAAAACCTGATAGGGGTTATGGAAGAAAGCTTCTTCTTGATTATTTTAAAGAAAAGAAAGAGTGGGAGTGGGCTTACAGGGTTTTTAATAAAGGGAGAAAGTACAGACCCGACATTTACAATGATAAATTAATGGTTGAACTTGAGTACGAGATTGCAAAAAAGGAAGAATCAAGAAAAAAGTTAAAACAGATTATAAAAGAGTTCCCTGATTTTGCCCCTGCTTATATGTTTTATGCTGGGTTGCTTAAAAAAGATGGTAAGTTTGAAGAGATGATTGAAGTTTTAAAAATTGGTTTTAATAAAACTCATATAGTTGAATTTTTACAGATGATTGAGGATTACTTTATAGAAAAAGGAGAACCGGAGAAGGCTATTGAGATCCTGAATGAGATTGTGTTAAACGAGAACTACAATGTGCTTGCCCAGTTTTTTTTGGGGAAATTGTATTACAGGCTTGAGTTACTTGAAAGGGCGAGGGAGATTTTTGAAAACATAAAGGGAGAGGTGAGGTACATTCCAGGGCTTTACTATTATCTTGCGGATATTTACAGAAAAAGAAAGGATTTTGACACTGCTTTTTCTTATTTAAAACAACTTGCCAGAGAACAGCACCTTGATAAGTTTAGATTTCGTTGTAACAATTGTAACAGGGAGATGGAAAAGTGGAGTGAAAGATGTCCCTGGTGTGGAGAGATAAATTCAGTAAGGATACTTTTTGAGGCTTACTCTCCTGATAGTTCTGTTTTTATGCTCTGAAATCTGATATAATTTAATGAAAAAAATTGCGGAGGATTTATGGCTGGGCATAGTAAGTGGGCTAATATTAAACACAAAAAGGCAAGGGAAGATGCCAAAAGAGGTAAAGTATTTACCAAGTTAATAAAGGAAATTACTGTTGCAGCAAGGCTTGGGGGGGGAGACCCTGATGCAAACCCGAGACTAAGAGCCGCTATTGCGGCTGCAAAGGCTGCAAATATGCCGGCTGACAATATTGAAAGGGCAATCAAGAAGGGTACCGGTGAACTTGAGGGAGTTAATTACGAAGATGTAACTTACGAAGGGTATGGGCCTGGTGGAGTTGCTATATTTCTTGAGTGTGTTACTGACAACAAAAACAGAACAACTCCGGAAATCAGGCACCTATTCTCTAAATATGGTGGTAATTTAGGTGAAAATGGATCTGTTTCTTACCTGTTTAATAGAATGGGTTACATTGTGATTGAAAAGGATAAGGTTGATGAAGACACCCTGATGGAAATTGTTTTGGATGCAGGCGGTGAGGATGTGAAAGATGAAGGAGAGGTATGGGGGGTTTACACCGATACTGCAAGTTTTAACGCTGTTAGAGATGCTATTGAAGAAGCAGGTATCCCAATGGTTGAGGCAAAGATATCCATGATACCCACAACATATACCAAGCTTGAAGGCTCTAAATTGCAGTCTGCCTTAAAATTGCTTGATGCCTTTGAGAGTCATGATGATGTCCAGAATGTGTGGACAAACCTTGATTTTGATGAATCTGAGGTACAGTGAGAATAATCGGTGTTGATCCGGGAACAAAAATAACCGGTGTCGGAATAATAGATGTAAATAATAGGGGAGATTACTCCCCTGTTTTTTTTTCTTCGTTGAAGTTTAAAGACTCACTTGACAATGTTATTTTTCAGTTGTTTAGTAATTTAAAAGATATTCTGGAGAAATACAATCCCGATGTTGCTGTGATAGAAGATATTTTTTATGCTGTAAATGTAAGGTCTACCATTATGCTCGCTCATTTGAGGGGAAGTGCAATAGCGCTTTTTAAATCAAAAGGGTTGCCAGTGTTTTCCTATACCCCTCTTGATGTAAAAAAGACCATAGCCGGGTATGGGAGGGCTGACAAGGAGCAGGTCAGGTTCCTTGTTGAAAATTTGTTGAATATTGATTTAACAGGTTATCCACTTGATGTTTCGGACGCACTTGCACTTGCAGTGTGCCACGCCAATTACTCTGGGTTTAATTTTTAAAGTAAATGTTTTTTAAGGTTGATTTAATCATCATTGCCATCTTTTTGTTTATTGTCTTTTCCACCTCTTCATTACTTGCATTTATTATGTTTTCTATCGATCCGAATCTTTTTAGAAGTTTGATTGCTGTTTTTTTGCCAATACCAGGGATTTCAATGAGAAGGGAGATTAAATTCTTTTTTCTATAAAGGCAATTTCTGTATTCATTTGCGAACCTGTGACTTTCATTTCTGACCCTGGTTATGATTGATGATACAGGGTTGTAAAAGTCAAGTTTCATTCCTTCAGGTAGATTATCTGAAAAGACCTTTTCTTCCTTTTTGGCAATAGAGATAACCTCTATGTCTTCACTCAGCCCGAGTTTTTGTAATGCTTTTTTTGCGTAAGCCAATTGCCCTTTTCCCCCATCAATTATGATAAGGTCTGGTGGGTCAATCCCTCTTTTAAAATCGCTTTTAAGCCTTTTTATGACAGCAAGGTAAATTGACAGGTAATCGTTGTTTATCCCCTCTGTTAGTTTGATCCTTCTGTAAAGGCTTTTCTCAGGTTTTCCATTTTTAAAGCAAACTGATGAAGCTACTGTGAAGTAAGATGATAGGTGTGATATGTCAAATCCATAGATCTTTTCTGGGATCTTTTTAAGGTTTAGCAATTTTTTTAAATTTATTAAATATTCTTCATTTTTCCCCTCTAAATTCAGCGAGTATTCTGCATTTTGCCCTGCAATAAGTAAAACCTGTCTGAATTTTTTGCTCTTTGATATATTTTTTAAAGTAATCTTTTTTCTGAACCTTTTAAAAAATGCTTCTTCAAGTGTTTTTTGATCCATTATTGAAAAGTTTGTTAAAATGCTTTTTACAGGTGATCTTAATGAGGCAATGTAAAGGGATAAAAAGTGCGAAGGGCTTTCGAATGTGGTCTGGTTGTACAGAAATTCTTTTTTTTCCACCACCCTGTTACCTCTGATGAAAAGAATGAGTATGTGGTGTTTGTTTTCTCTTTCTGTATAATAAACAAGATCACAATCATCTGTATTTAAAAAAATTCCCTGATCTGTCTCAATCTTTTTTATGGCAAAGATAGTATCCCTTAATTTTGCCGCTTTTTCAAACTCAAGATTTGAGGATGCCTTTTGCATTTCACTTTCAAGTTCGCTAACGAGGTTTTTTGTTTCTCCTTTGAGGAACTTTATTGCCATAAGTACATTTTTCTTGTATTCTTCTTTTGCTTTGTGGATACATGGCGCCATACATCGGCCAATTTGATACTTTAAACATGGCCTTGTTAATTTTGAAATATTGTATTTGCAGGTCTTGAGTTTAAACAGTTTTTCCACTGTTTCAATTATTCTTTTTACACTCTTTGATGAGGGGTATGGACCAAAGTACACCCTTTTTTTTGATTTTTTCTTCCTGACAAAGTATATGCCAGGAAATTCCTCTTCAAGGTCAATGAGTATGTACGGGTAGGATTTATCATCTTTTAATTGAATATTAAACTCAGGTCTGTGCTTTTTTATAATGCTGTACTCCAGCAATAGTGCCTCAACTTCATTGTTTGTTATAAAGAATTCAATGTCTTTTGCCTTTGAGAGAATCAATCTGTTTTTCAGAGAGTTACGGTTAAGGTATGATAATACCCTCTTTTTTAAACTGTTTGCTTTACCTGCATAAATTACCTTTCCATTTTCATCTTTGAAAAGGTAAACCCCTGTTTTGTAGGGTAATGAGTTTATCTTTTCTTTTAATTTTTTATCTATCATCGTTGATAAAAGGGTTCAGGAATGTGCTTTTGTCTTTAAGTTTTATCAATTTTTCGAAAACCTTTTTTGCTTCGTTTTTCTTTTTTAAAGCAAGATAGGTCATGCCAAGGTGATAGAGAGCGTTATTGTTTTCTCCTTCAATGCTTATACTCTCTTCTAAA
>JALSOA010000005.1 GCA_026986725.1 Acidobacteriota bacterium | reverse complement strand
GGTCTTGAAGAGGTCGTGTCCATAATTGACGATTATGTTGACGGCTACTGTGTTCATTCAATAGATGAGGGAATATGTGTTGATTCCAGAAAACCAGTGTTGATACTTGGCCACACAGGGGATAGCAGAGATGTTTTAATAGATGCTTTAAAACAGAGGGAGTTTTACTTTACAATTTACTCATTTTCACAGGCAGAAATTCTAAAAGAGGTTGGAAAAACCACTGAGAAAAAGATAGGGGTTTTTATCAAGGTTGAAACAGGCACAAACAGGCTTGGTTTGCCTGAAGGGGATGCTTTGAAACTTGCTGATTTTGTTGACAGGACTGATTTTCTTGAACTTAAGGGTTTTTCCACGCACTTTGCAAACATAGAGGACACAACGGATCACTCTTTTGCTTACAAGCAGATTGAGGTTTTTGAATCTTTGATAAAAAAGTACGGCAAAAATGTTTTAAAACACAATGCCTGCTCTGCCGCTTTAATGCTTTTTGACGAAACAAGAGCAGATCTGGTCAGACCAGGAATATCCCTTTACGGTTACTATCCAAGCAGGGAAACAATAGTTTCTCTTAAAAACAGGGGGTATGAGAAAAAAAGCGGGCTTATCCCTGTTTTAAAATGGATTACAAAACCACTTCAGATAAAGGATGTAAAAGCGGGAAGTTACATAGGTTACGGTTTGACATACAGAGCAACGAGGGATATGAAGATAGCGGTTTTGCCTGTTGGGTATTCAGACGGATACGACAGGAAACTTTCAAATAGAGGCTATGTTTTGATAAAAGGTAAAAGATGCCCTGTTGTTGGCAGGGTCTGTATGAACCTTTTTATGGTTGATGTTAGCGATGTTGAGGGTGTTTCTGTTAACGATGAAGTTGTGCTTTTGGGCAGGAGTGGAGAAGAGGAGATCACAGCAGACACGATGGCTTCTCTGATAGGAAGTATCAATTATGAGGTGCTTGCGAGATTAAATCCCTTTATTCAGAGGGTGATTATTGCAAAATGAGAAATATCAAACTTGTTGTTCAATACGATGGAACAAACTACTCTGGCTGGCAGGTTCAGCCGAATGTTAAAACGGTACAGGGTGTTTTAAAAAATGCAGTAGAAACACTTGTTGACCACAGGGTTAAACTTCAAGGGGCATCAAGAACTGATGCGGGGGTGCATGCACTTGGTCAGGTGGCATCTTTTAAAACAGTTAAACCACATTCTTTAAACACTATAAAAAAAGGGTTGAATTCAATTCTTCCTGATGACATAAGGGTTGTAAGTGTGGAAGAGGTTGATCTATCATTTCACCCTCGCTTTGATGCAATTGGAAAAACCTACAGGTACCGCTTTTTTTTAGGCGATGTTCTTCCCCCCTTTGAAAGGTTTTACTGTTACCATATAAAGGGTAAGGTTGATATCGAAAAGATGAGTGTTGCGGCAGGTTATTTTTCGGGGGAAAAAGACTTTTCATCTTTTAGAGATTCAATGTGCACTTCAAAAAATCCTGTTAAAAATATTAAAGTGTCCGAATTTAAGTTATTGAACAATGGCTTTTTAGAATATATAATAACAGGCGATAGTTTTTTGCATCACATGGTAAGAAATATAGTGGGTACCTTACTGTGGATTGGAAAGGGGAAGATTGATATAGACTTCCTTGAGGAGATCTTTGAAAGAAGGGATAGAACACTTGCCGGTCCCACTTTTGATGCAAAGGGGCTTTTTCTTGAAAGGGTTTATTATCGTAGATAAAGGAGGAAAGATGAAGAAACTTTTTTCTGGTTTACTGATTCTTGTGCTGTTCACTTCTTCCTGCTCATGGTTTGAAAAGCAGCAGGTTAAGAAAATGGAAGAGATGGCAATGAAGATTGACAAATTGAACGATGAATTGAAGCAAAAAGAAGAGGCTTACAGGCAATTGCTTGCCGAATATGGGTTAAAGGGTGACAAAAAGTTAACCCCTGAACAGATGAAAATGCTTTCGTTAACCCCACAGCAGAGAGAGTATTTGAAAAAAAGGCTTGCGCAGGAAAAGGATTCCTCTTATTCGGCAATCATTCAGGAGATTCTCAACAAGGACGAAGAGATCAAGCAATTGAGGAAAAAGATCCAGGATTTGAAGGACAAGTTGCCAAAGCCTTATGTTGTTAAAGAGGGAGACAACCATTACGACATCTGCATGAGGTATTTAACAGAGCAAAAGGGGTTAACCCCTGAAGAGGCTCAAAAACTTGTGGAAAGGGTAAATCTCCTTGATTACCTTCTTCCAGGGTTTGAGGTTTATCTTTTTTACAATGATGGTGTTTTTGGAACATTTGTGATTCAGGGCACTGCAAGTATGAGCCCAAATCAGATAAAGAGGTATTACAAGACCAAACTTATAAATGAAAGAGACAAGGCAAGGCAGGAGGCTGAAAAACTCTCTGCGGAAGTAAAAGACCTTGAGGCAAGAAAACAGGAACTTTTAACTCAATTGAAAGAATTGGAGCAATTAAAGGCTGATATGCAGGCTCAGATTTCAAGTCTTACAAGTAAAAACAAGGCATTGTCTCAGGAAAACCTGAAAAAGGAAAAGATGCTAAATTCTGTTTTCTACCATGTTGACAATTACAGATCTTTAAGAAAGAAGGGAATTGTCGGGAGATTCCTCTTTGGAAAACCCAAGTTGAAGAAGTTTAATGCGGTTAAATTTGAAAGATCGGCTGATTTAAGAGAAGTTGATTCAATTACAGTTAAGGCTGAAGATGCAGGGCTTGTTAGGATAAACGCAATTTACATTATGCCCTCTCATTTTGTTAAAGACAAAGATTATCAGATAAAGATTTCCCCTGACAAAAAATCTGCAGTGGTTTATCTCCTCAATCCTGATAAGTTCAGAATGAGCAAAGTGTTAATAGCATTAAGATAAAAAGTTGTTTTGTTGTATGTTAAAAGGGGGTTTATTCCCCCTTTTTTATTCCACATTATTTTGAAAAATCAGGTATAATCTTTTAGAAGAGACTTTAAAAAGGGAAACCATGAAGAAATTGAGGCATAAAATAATCAGCACTTTTTTTATATACCTTCTTATTGTGATAATATCTGCGATATATCTTGCTTTCACATTTGTTGAGACAGCATTTCCTTATATCCTGATCAGTTTTTTATTCTGGTCTGTGCTTTTTATTTTCTTTTTAAGATGGAATCTTTTGAAAATGGAATCTATATTGAAAAAAGAGATGAAAGGGTTAATAGACTTTATGGAAACTGGTAAACCCTATCAGCCGTCAGAGGGAATTTTTGAACCTATTTATCAGGAAATAATTATAAAAATGGAAAGGATTTTAAGTATTATCAAAGATTTCTCTGAAACCAATAATGTCATAAAATCAAGAATTAATGATGTAATATACTCGTTTGATCAACTTCTTTCCGATTACAAAGGGTTTAATGAAAAGTTTTATGCCATGATGGATAAGATTTCTGGAGTTACGAAAGAGAAACTTGATATTCAAATTGAGGACAAACTCCAGTCTTTTGTTATGCTTACTGTGGAAATAAGTAAATTCAGAGAGCAGCTCCTGTTTCTTGTTGACAGGGTAAAAGATATTGTGAACGATTACATTGTAAGGACATCTGAAGATATAAAAAACGCCAATGTGGTTTTAAAAGGTTTTCTTTCTTTTGTGGAGGGGGTTGTAAACAACTCTGATAAAATTATACTTTACCTTAACAATATTAACTCATACGCTGTTAAATTAAATGAAGAATTGGGGAAAATAGTAAAGCATAAAGAGGAATTTAAAGAAAGAGTCGAAGTTATAAGAGACAACTTTGACAGTGAGAAAGAGATCCTCGATGAGGTGATAGGGTTGAACAGGACAACAAAAGACATATTTTACGATCTAAAAACCCTGTTAATAGAGGTTTCAAAACTCAACAAAAAGGCATCTTTGATGTCTTTAAATGCCCTTATATATGCTTCAGAGTCAGGTGGTGATACCAAAAGGTTCGGTATGGTTGCAAAGGAGTTAAAGAGGTTTGTTGAGGAGATAGATAAAAAATTTAACGAAATTGAAGACCATTTCTCAAAGATCTTTGAGTCAAACAACAGGGTTTTAAAATTGCTTTCTGATTACGAATCTATTGCAGTTGAAGACAGAATGGAACTTTCAAAAATGGCCATCTATGTTAATCACCTTTCCCATCACATTGATTTTATAAAACAGAGTGTTTCGAAGATAACAGAGCCAGTTGAAGAGCAGGTTGCAATAATTAACGATACTAAAGACAGAATAGTTAATCACAGTTCTGCTTTGAAAGAGGTATTGACCATTTTCAAAGATTATATGGATAGGCTTGAGAAGGCTGAAAAGGACAGAGAATCCTTTGATAGTCTTGTTGTTGCCACTTCAGGTTTGCTTGAATACATAAACAACAATTTGCCTTCTTTAACATCATATATTACAGGGATATTCAAAACCCTGGAGGAGTTTGCTTTATCTCTCGAGGATTCAAACAAAATCATGAGGGATTTTTTAACCGATGAAACCATCAGAGATTTCGGAAAGCTTCTTGGTGAATTGCAGGTGAAAAGGCTTGAGGGGTTGAGGGACTCTCTTGTTTTACTTGAGAAAACAAAGAATGCGAGGAAAATAATATAAAACCTGGGTAAGATTTAAATTTTAAAAGAGGTGCTTATGTTTAACAGGGTAATTTTAATTGGGAGAGCAGGTCAGGATATTGATGTGAGATTCACTCCATCAGGAACAAAGGTCGCAAAGTTCTCGCTTGCCACTTCAAGGAATTACATGGATTCTAAGGGGAACTGGCAGGAAAAGACGGAGTGGCATAACATCGCTCTTTGGGGAAGACTTGCTGACAAGGGTGAAAAGATAGTCAAAAAAGGGAATCTTTACTTTGTTGAAGGCAGTATTGAGTATTCAATCTGGCAGGATCAAAGCGGAAATAAAAGGTACAAAACGGAGATAAGAGCGTTAACCCTTATTCCATTAAGCCCGAGATCAGCCAGGGTTGTTGCTGAAACTATTGATGAAAAGGGATCATATTTTGACCATGTTCAGGATGAAGGGAAGTCTGTTAAAGATATTGACAATTCCCGGGATATAAAGGATGAGATTGAGAAGATAGAGGCACCGGAAAGCGATTTCCCTGATATGGAAGACGAAGACGATGACATCCCGTTTTAATCTTTCTGTTTCTTCGCCCTCGGGTGGGAGTTAAAGTATATCTGTTTCAATCTTTCGTTTGAAATATGGGTGTATATCTGGGTTGTTGAGATATCGGAATGCCCGAGCATTATCTGAACAGCCCTTAGATCCGCTCCGTGTTCAAGAAGGTGTGTTGCAAAGGTATGCCTTAGTGTGTGTGGTGAAAGTTTATGTGCAATTCCCAGTTCTTTGCCGTAATTCTTCAGTATCTTCCAGAAACCCTGTCTTGAAAGTTTATTTCCCCTTGAATTTAAAAATAGAAAGTAACTCTTCTTACCCTTTAAAAGTTTTTGTCTTCCATTGTTCAAATACATCTGTAAAAACCGGTAAGCCTTTTTGCTGAAGGGGACAAGCCTCTCTTTTGAGCCCTTTCCAAATGTTATCAGGAACCTCTCTTCAAGGTTTAAATTGTTTATCTTTAAATCAAGTAATTCAGAAACCCTTAGCCCTGTGGCATATAGCAATTCAATCATTGCCCTGTCCCTCTGGCCGGTTGCAGTTGAGGTGTCTGGCAGGTTTATAAGGGATTTAACCTCTGAATCTGTAAGGTATTTTGGCAAAAGTTTGAAAGCTTTTGGAGTCTCAAGCACCTCGGCAGGGTTCGAATCTATCTCTCCCTCGTTGAAAAGGAATCTATAAAAATTTCTCAGTGTTGAAATATGTCTCATAATTGTTCTTGGAGAGTATCCACAATTGTAAAGGTAGGCAATGTACTCTGTGAGATCTTTTTCACAAACCTTCAAAACATCCTTTTTAATACCATTAATGTAAGTGTAAAAATGGTTCAGATCAAATACATAGGATTCAATAGTATTGCCTGACAATCCCTTTTCGCTTAAAAGATAGTTTATAAACCTTTCTATCATGGCAAAAAGAAAGGGGGGAATTCCCCCTTAATTTAATAAGTCAATAGCAACGAGACAGGTTAGAAGTGCAAAATCAACAAGCTGCTTTATTTCAACATACTCGTTTGCCACATGAAATGCCTCATCGTCTCCGGGCCCCCAGCCAACGGCAATGACTCCATGAAGATTAAGTGTTTTTGCAAATGTCCCTCCTCCCATACCAAACGGCTCAGGCTCAAAACCTAAAACATCTTTTGTGTTTTTCTGAATTGCTTTGACAAGTTCGTTGTCAGGGTCAACATCGTGGGGCTCATTCCAGCTCATGCACTCAAATATGAATTTCCCGTTTTCAACCTTTTTTGCACAGTCTTCAAGTTTATCCATTACCTGCTCTTTTGTCATCCCTGGTACAGTCCTGATGTCTAAAAGGATCTCGCATTGACCTGGCACTATGTTTGGTGCGGCCCCACCGTGTATCTCTCCAAGATTCAGGGTTGGATGCCCCAAAACAGGGTGTACTTTGTAATCAAACTTCAGTTTTTCAATCTCACAAACAAGTTTTGCCATCATGTAAACCGCATTGATCCCCTTTTCCGGGGTTGAGCCGTGTGCCTGTTTACCGTGTGCTGTTATCTTGAAAACAGTTCTTCCCTTTTCAGCAATATCAATCCTCTCCATGTTTTCTCCTATATCAGGGATAATTGCAAAAGTGGGGTTGATCAGTTTTTCTTCTAAAAGATAGCCTATTCCGTAATCTATACCGTCAGGGTCTTCCGCCTCTTCGTCTGACAATGCAGCAAGTTGAAGCTCTCCTTCAAGTTCAATGCCCAGTTCCTTCAGAATCTCACCGGCAACAATTATGGAAGCAAGGGGACCTTTGTTGTCCAGTGTTCCTCTACCGTAAAGTTTTCCGTCCTTCTCAACAACCTCAAATGGGTCAGAATCCCAGCCGTCCCCGGCAGGAACAATGTCCATGTGGGCAGCCATAAAAAGCCTTTTGCTGTTTTTGTTTTTGCCTATTTTACCAATAACATTGGGTCTTCCTTCCATTCTTGCATATTCTTCGTAAGGGATACTGTGTGAGTCAAACTCCCTTTTCACTATGTTTGCAACCCTGTACTCTTCCCCCCTGAATTTAAGGTAAGGGTGATCTGAAAGTTTCTCTGACACCACATTAACCGTTTTTTCTTTCACCATTTCTTTTACCAGTGAAATTATCTTTTTCCTTATTTTGCCCTCATTTTCTTTAAAGTAATTTTTTACCCTCTCTTTTGTCATACTAAGACTCCTTTTATTGAATTCGTTATTAGTATAACAGATTTGTAAACTTAATTGTTGTATAAAAGGGTGTGTGGTATAATTTCATTTGAAAACTTTTAATGAGAGGGGAAAAATGTCTGAAGAGATTAAGGATATTCCGATAGTGAAGAAGAACTGGATAAAAAAGCCCACCTGGAGAAATATAGGGCTTGTGATAATAGTTTTTTGCCTTTATTACTTTGCCAGACCCACAAAGATCAGTTTTTTGATAGGTGGATTTATGGTGGTTTCAGGTGAATTGGTAAGACTCTGGGCTGCAGGTTACTTAATGAAAAATAAGAAACTGGTGGTTGTTGGACCTTATGCTTATATAAGAGACCCCCTTTACCTTGGCTCGCTTCTCATACTTTCGGGGCTTTCAGTTGCAGCAAGGAACTGGTACATACTTGCAATAGTATTGATTGGATTTTTTGGATTTTACCTTCCAAGGAAGATAAAAATTGAGACACAGAGGCTTGAAGGCATATTTGGTGATGAGTATGTTGAGTACAGAAAAAATGTGAGAAGTATAATTCCAAGGTTGACCCCCTTCAGAGATACTGGAGAAAAGTGGGAATTTAAGCAGATTTTTCATAACTCCGAACATGCAACCGGATTATTGGTGTTATTTGCCTGGCTCGCATTTTACTTTTTTTTAAGGTAGGGTTATATGAAAAGGTTGATGTTGCTTCCCCTTTTTTATATGATTTTCTATTCATTGGGCTGTTATCATTCAACAGGTATTGAATCGCCTGTCTCTGTGGTTTCAAGGACGGATGAAAACAATGCAAAGTACTATGTCAGTAAATCTCCGAAGACTATGGGAGCTTACAATGATTTTTACCTTGCCAACAACAGGTTTGATGTTATTGTTGACGGGGGCATTCTTGGGGAGAGAAGCCAGAACTTTCTTGCACCAACAGGCGGAACAATAGTTGATATTACAAATATTGCCGTTGATGCCCTTGGAAACAAAAAGAGTTACAACAATGACAATATAAATCAAATATTTCAGGTTGTAAATAATTCAATTGACCTTCCCATTGCTTACACAGAGATCAGGGTTGACACAATAAGCGATAATTCTGCGTCACTTGTTTGCAATGGCTTTGTTATGGATAAAAAGGGTGTTTTTGCATCCTGTGGATTTAATGTCGATTCCAGCACAGGGCTTGTAAAAGACCTGCCTGTAACCACTGTTTATTACATAGAAAGAAACTCTTATTATTTGAAAATGACAACTGTTATTGAGAATAAAAGCAACAAAGTCGCACCAATTTTCACTGTTGGGGATTTTGTTTATACTGGTGGAAACACATTTAGAAGATTCGTCCCTGCGCCTGGATATGGATATTCCCCGGAGCAGGGATCAAAGGGGGAGATTTATGCTTCCTATGTTGGGTTTGAACAGCATGTTTCTCCATTTCAGGCATTTGTTGAATTTTCCCCGGATGATGGGGTGGTTATGTGTCAGTTTGATAGTTCCAATCAGGCTTATGAAAAAAGTGGTGGGCAATACACGGTTGTAAGTAAGGTTGGTAAGAAGAATGATGTTATATCTCCGAATGGCTCAATAACATTTGAAAGATACCTCATACCTGCTCTTTCCTCCAATGTTTACACTGCTTTTTTCAATGCGCTTAACATCTTTGAACAAAATAAAAACAATCCGAGAAATTACATGGTTGACATTGCAAAAATATCTGGATATGTTAATTACAATTTTGATCAGCAGAACATGATAGTTCAATTTGAACAGATAATACCGGGAGATTATTTCAATGGTGATGAAATTATAAACTCTCCTGTACCTGTTCCCATGGTGTCATATAGGACATCAAAAACAGGTGGATTCAGTGTTTATCTTCCCGCCGGGAGTTATCAATTGAGGGTATGGGGAAATGGAGTTAAAGACTATGTGGAGAACACATACACTTTCTATGATCAGGGGGATCCGGATGTGGAGGGTGATGAGGTTCAGGAAGAAAGACAGATAATTGTTGAGGATGGCTCAAAACTTGATGTTGGAGAGATCTCTATTTACCCTGGTTTAATAGGCAGAGTAGAGGCAATATCAAGGGATTCCTCAGGCCAAAATATTCCTTCAAGGGTTTCGATATTTTCTTCAGAACCTTCAAAAGTTATTGATTTCGGTGAGCAGGAAGAGGTTGAATACGGAAGTTTGAATTATTATTTTCTGTATTACGGGGATAGGAAAATAGATCTTGAACTTGGTGATTATCAATTTGTTTTCTCTGCTGGGCCCCTTTATGACATTGCGGTTAAAGATGTTTCCATTAGTGAGGGTCAGGATGAAGATGGGAATCCTATTGTAAACATAACCCCAAAGCAGGTTGAGGCTGGTTTAAAAAAGGTTGTGGATAATGGGGACTATGTCCCATTTGACCCTGCTGTTCTAAGTGATTACAGTTACAATTGCAGTGTGAATTACATTGAAAGGGTTATGGAGGCTCTTTCCGAGCATGTTAAGGTAATAATGGCTGCGGATGTTAATACAGTTGCTGATTATGGAAAGTACCTTGCTGCAATTAAAGCAAGGTATAAAAAAGAAACAACCCATTCAATCTCTCTGACAGAGGATGATGTGAGGGTACTTTATGGTGCTACTGTAAAAAGTTTTTATCCTAAAAAAGCAACCCCCGAGGGGTTTGGTGAGTTTTTACTCTTTCCTGTAAAAAGGGTTGAAGGCAAGAAAGGTTATGGAATAGGCGAAACAGGGGATAGAGACTTTGCTACCATTTACGATAATTTGAAGATAAACATGGGAATAAACAGCCTTTATGCAGGATTGGTTGATCCGCGAGACCCTTCATCAATACCGAATGGAGTAAAGAGGGGGCTTTTTGCAGCGCTTGCTCTTCCCATCCCTGCGAATCTTGACCACCCGTTTTTCTCAAGGGGGTCGGAGCATGGTACAGATACAACAAACAATGCTTTTTCTCTTATAGAGTTGCTTGAGAATGTAAAGTACGCTGATTATTTGAAAAACAGACTGGATTGGTTCAATATATTGAATTCAGGATATAAGAAACTTGCCTACGGTGCATCAAACTGGCCGGGTGCTACTCCTTACTTTACAGGCAATCCAAGAACCTATGTTTACTACCACAGGGGGGAAAATGAAGAATTTAAAGAGGAGGATTTTTTAACCCAGTTTGCCACAGGCCATTCATTTGTTTCAACAGGCCCTTTTTTAGATGTAAAAGTGAATTCGTCAATCCCCGGTGATACCATAAGCGTCAATTCAAACACTGTTGAAGTATCAATAAACATTCAGGCACCTGCATGGATCCCCGTTAATGAGGTAAGGGTTATAGTAAATGGTGAGGTTAAGTATAGAGAGTCCGTCCCTGAATCCTCCAATGTTAAAAGGTACTCTAAAACAATTGATGTTGCATTGCCTTCTAACGATAGTTATATTGTGGTTGAGTGCGGAGCAACATTGGAGGACATTGCAAATGGCATTTTGCCCGGTGGAGACTTTTCGAGGATCTATCCGGGAGTTCAGCCATTGGCATTTACAAATCCCATATTTATTGACAGGGACGGGGATGGAAAGTGGCACGGAAAGTAAGCTTTATACTTTGTCTTCATTCTCATCAACCGGTTGGAAATTTTGATTATATCTTCGAAACTGTTTATGGAGAAAGTTATCTCCCTTTTATAGAAGAGTTTGAAAGGTATCCGGAGTTCCCGGTTTCTCTTCACTTTAGTGGTCCTCTTCTGGAATGGCTTGAAGAAAACCACCCTGAATACCTTGAAAAGATTAAAACAATGGTTGAAAGAAAACAGATTGAGATAATAGGTGGGGCTTTTTACGAGCCTATTTTATCTCTCATAAACTCTAAAGACAGGGAATCCCAGATTCATCTAATGCAAAATTACATTAAAAAACATTTCAATTATAAGGCAAAGGGATTCTGGCTTGCCGAAAGGGTGTGGGAGCAGGGGCTTGTTTACGATATGGCAAATTCCGGTGTTGAATTTACAATGGTTGATCATACTCATTTTTTGTATGCCGGGTTTAACAAAATCCCGTCCGGTTACTATGTTGCTGAGGATAGAGGGAAATTTGTCTATGTTTTTCCTTTGAATGAGGATTTAAGGTACCTTATACCATTTAAGCCCGTTGATGAGGTGATAGAGTATTTGAAAACCTTTCTTGATAGAGAGAAAGATGAAGCAATTGTTGTTTATGGAGACGATGGTGAAAAGTTTGGGAGCTGGCCTGGTACTCATAATCTTATCTACAAAGATAAATGGCTTTCCAGATTTATTGAAAGATGTATGGAGGAGAAATGGCTTGAGATAACCACTTTTGAAAAGGTGCTTGAGAATTTTGCCCCCCAGGGATTGTGTTATCTGCCGGATGCATCATACAGGGAGATGATGCAATGGGCACTTTACCCTGATGAACAGAAACAACTTGAATTTCTTTACAACCTTCACAAAAGTGAGCCTGAGTATCTGAAATTCATAAGAGGAGGCAGTTTTAGAAACTTTAGAAAAAAATACCCAGAAAGCCATGTAATGTACTCAAGGATGATTGATTTTTCTAACAATGTTACAGGGGAAGATGAGAGGAATTACCTTCTAAGATCTCAATGCAACTGTGCATACTGGCATGGGGTATTCGGAGGTATATACCTGCCTCATTTGAGGAATGCAGTATTTGAAAATATAATCAGGGGTGAGGAGATCATTTTTAAAAATGCAGGTGTGGATTATATACTTGAAGACAGGGACATAAACTTTGATGGGGAAAAAGAGGTTATTTTATGGAACAGGTACATGAAGTTGATATTTGAACCACACAATGGCGGAAGGGCAATATCATGGGACATTGTCCCGGTTCACACCAACATTCAATCAACATTTTCCAGGCAAAAGGAGTACTATCATCGCTATGTTCTTAAAGGCGGAAAAAGGCAGATGCTTGGTGTTCACGACATACCTGTTTTGAAGGAAAAGGGTCTTGAAAAATACCTTGTGTACGATAGTTACCATAGGCTTTCCTTTGTTGAGCATTGCCTTAATACAGTTCCTTCTGCAGAAGATATAGAATTTTTAAGGTTTAAAACTGATGAGGGGTTTTTAAAAAGAAAACTTGATTATCGGCTTTGTAAAAAAAGGTGTGGAGTTGAGTTTTTGAATAAGGGGGTACCCGAAAAGAAAATAAACCTTGATAACAGCGAGATACTGATTGAACTTTCTCCTGTAAATTGCAGCACAGATTTTTTTGCACTTGAGTTTAACCTCTTTACCCTTTCGGCTGAGACTCCGGACAAGTCCTTTTTCATTGATGGTGAATTTGTTGGAAATGCCGGAGTAAAATACAATGGAAAGGGAAGGGTTGTTGAATTCGAAGACAGATACAGGGGATTCTCCCTGAAATTTGTATCTGAGGGATGTTACATTAAACTTGCCCCCATTTATACTGTGAACCTCTCTGAAAGCGGTATTGAAAGGGTTTTTCAGAATTCAACTATTTTTTTGATTTTTGAAACCTTAAAAGATAAAATAAATTTAAAGATTGAACTTAAAACGCATTAAAGGGGTAATAATGGCTGTAAAAACGATTGCAATGTTGCTTGCAGGTGGGGAGGGAAGGAGACTGTATCCTTTAACAATGGACAGGACAAAGCCTGCGGTGCCCTGGGGTGGAAGGTACAGGATAATTGACATTGTTTTGAGCAATTTTGTAAATTCAGGTTTCACAAGGATAAATGTTTTAACTCAGTTTAAAGCGGATTCACTGATAAAGCACATTTCAAGGGGCTGGCAATTGGAAAGTAAATTCGGAAGGTACATAGACATCATTCCTGCACAGATGAGGGTATCTAAAGAATGGTATAAGGGAAGTGCTGATGCGATCTACCAGAACCTTAATTTAATTTACGATGAAGAGCCTGAACATGTTTTTGTGTTTGGTGCAGATCATATTTACAAAATGGACATAGCACAGTTTTTAAGATCTCACACGAGGAAAAGGGCAGACCTTACCATTTCTGCCATACCGGTGCCTGTTGAAGAGGCATCAAGGTTCGGAGTAATTGAGGTGGACAGGGATATGAGGGTTATAGGGTTTCAGGAAAAGCCTGAAAATCCAAAGCCAATGCCGGACAATCCCAATTATGCACTTGTCTCAATGGGCAATTATGTTTTTAAAACCAGAGTGCTAATTGATGTTGTTAAAAAAGATGCAAAAAACACAAAGTCGGAGCATGATTTTGGAAAGAATGTGATTCCTTCAATGTATAGGGATTACAAAGTTTATGTTTACGATTTTAGAAAAAACAGGCCACCTGGAATAACAAAAAAGGAGATAGGTTATTGGGTTGACATTGGAACCATTGACTCTTACTGGAAATCAAGCATGGACCTTGTCTCGGTAAGCCCTGTTTTTAACCTTTACAACAAAAAATGGCCCATCTATTCTTATAATCCCGATGCTCCCCCTGCAAAGTTCGTATTTGCAAATGAAAAAGAAAAGAGAGTTGGCATTGCCACAGATTCAATAGTGTCAGAGGGTTGTATTGTAAGCGGTGGCAGGGTGAATAAGTCAATACTGTTCCCCGGTGTGAGAATAAACTCCTTTGCCAATGTTGACAACAGTATTCTTTTTAACGATGTTAATGTGGGAAGATACTGCAGGTTAAAAAATGTTCTATGTGATAAAGGGGTTGTGATTCCGGAAAGAACAAAGATAGGTTTTGACCTTGAAGAAGACAGAAAAAGGTTCAAGGTAACCGAGAACGGGATTGTGGTTATTCCGAAAGGGTATAAATTTGAGTAAACTGACTGTCTCTTTCAATGGCAAGGAATACACGGAAGATCTTGAAAAATATATAGAAAAAACAAACCCTTATGGGCTTATATTCTTTTCAAAAAACATTGAGAATGAGAAACAGTTAAGGGATTTAACCTTCTCAATTAAAAAAAACTTCCCTTTAATAAAACTTGCAATTGATATGGAAGGGGGAGTTGTAAACAGATTGAGAAAGATAGTCGGGGATCTGCCGATCCCTGAAAGGGAAAGGGATTTTCTCGATTTTGGCAAAAAAATAGGCTCAATTCTTAAAAAATACGGCTTTGACATAGACTTTGCCCCTGTTGTTGATATTGACAGAGGGGTAAAAGGGAACGGGCTTGATACAAGGTACCTTGGTAAAAGTTCAGGTGAGGTGATTGATAAAGCGGGATTATTTTTGGAAGGGCTTGAAAGCGAAGGGATAACAGGGTGTTTAAAGCATTACATAGGCCTTGCTCATACAAGGGTTGATTCCCATTTTGAATTACCTTCAATTAAATATATTGAAGAAGAGGACGAATTGCCTTTTAAATCTTTAAGCAATGAAAAAAGAGTGATAATGGTTGCCCACATAGAGATAGATGGCTATGGCTTATCCACATTTTCAAAAAAACTGGTTCAAAGAATAAAGTCATTTCACAGAGGGCTTGTTTTAAGCGATGACCTTGGAATGAAGGCACTTTCAGGGTATTCTTTAAAAGACAAACTGCTTAAAACCCTTAATGCAGGTATTGATATTGCCATAATCACGGATATGATAACTGATTTCTCTGTTGAGGAGTTAACTTCCCTCTAATTTTATTCCCTGCCATTTTTCTTTTAATATTTTTAACCCGATATAGCCGAAGAGTGCTATTATCACAAACTCAAGTTCTAAAAGATAGAGTTCTGTTGCCTTCCCGCCGTATCCGTTCAAAGAAAACCATGCAGCAATTGAATCAACAAATGTTTTATAGACAAATGAAGCCCAAAACCATCTAAACCTCTTTGTTAAAAATGCGTAAACGATCAAAGCGGTTGAAAATATGTGGATAATAATTGCTGAAATCCTCTCGACAATTGGGGCAGGTATAACCCACAGCTTTGATGGGTCAATCATATTCAACACCTTTGCTGGCATGCTTTCCGGAAAAAGTGCAATCATAGTTACTGAAACAATAGATGAAAAACCGAGAACAATTGCCTCGATTGCACCAAACCCTATCCCGAATGCAACAGTTTCTTCAAAGTCCATTTCCTTTAACGATTTTATAATGAACAAAAAAAGCAAAACCATTCCGCACTCAAAGATGCCTGTTAGAAGCCCTGTGTAAATGTAATAAACAATATTACCTGTGAGTCCTTTGAAAATTCCTTCGACAACAACCTTAACCCTTTGATTAAAAATTGCTGCAAAGCCAAACTTTAAAACAATTGCCCCCACCCAGCACGCTCCCCCTAAAAGGTAAAAACTGAAATCAACTTTTCTTCTCTTATTCCATATTAAAAAGGAAAGCACCCCAACAAAAACCATTCCAATTCCGGAAACCAAAAACAGAAATCTCATAAATCCACCTTTTTACTCTGTGGGGTAATAACAAAAATTTTCCTGCCACCCTTTTCCGTTAAAGTATCTGCACTTTAGAAGTTTCTTATAATCTTTTTCAGGTATCTTTATTTTGAGTTTTTCAAGATATGCATCATTCCAGAATGGTTGTTCTGCTTTTTTCAGCATATAGGTAAAGAAAAAACCCCTGAGTGTTACTTCCCACCATTTTGATTTTTGAAACAATTTGTCTGTCTGGAAATTGTCGCACCTTACAAGCAACATATTTTCTTTATTGTTTTTGTTTGGGTTAAAAAGAGGGTATTGCCATACAGAATAGTCTATGATGTTTTCATTAAAACCAAATCTAACATATACAACCTTTGCGGTACATTTTAATCCGGGATTTAACCCCTTTTTCAGAGGGTTGTTTATTGATATCTTTTTGCAATCCAACCCCTTTAAATCGATTGCAATTGCGACCTGTTCGCTTTTTTTATGTTGAAGATAATTATTTGTTGCACAGATATAAACTTCATTTGTACCATCATTGTTTAAGTCCATCGCTGCAAGATCGAAAAACCACCCCGGATGGGTTATTTCAAGAAGTTTTTTTTCAAGTTTGTAATCAAAAAAGAGAATTGCAGAGGGGTAAAAAAAGCAATTGCTTAAACAAATGGCTATCTCCCCTTTGCCGTCTTTGTTTAAATCGACGATTCTAACAAGGTGTATGTGGTTTAATTCAATATTTTTCCCTTCAAACATTGCTTTTTCTATAATTGTTTTTTTTAGGAAAAGGTCTAATTTTCCCCTTTTGTTTTGAAGATAGACGAACAAAGTATTGTTGCTTTCGCTATCAAGCGGGAAAAAAACAAAATCTTCAAGCCCGTCCCCGTTTAAATCACCTATGTCAAAGTATTGAATCCTTTTATTCTCAGCAAATTTATTTGTGTTTTCATAAGCAAGGGTAAGCACCTCTTCATTTTTTTGATTGAAAACTGAAAACCTCTTTCTGTTGTTAAATTCCGTTACCTTACAAAAAAGCCTTGCTATTCCCTTTGTTTTATATATTCTTGATTTTTTGTTGTTAAAAGAGAAAATGGTTATAACGCTTAAAACAAAAAGGGAAAAAGCAATAACCACAATGTTGGGTTTCTTTAAAAAACCTGATTTTAAATCAGATCTTCCTGCAAGAATTTTGTTTTTTGTTTTATTATTTTGTGTGTTTTGCTCTCCTGAACTCTGGTATGTCTGTATGCATGGTTGCTTTACTCTGTTTTTTCTGTTATTAAACCATTGTTTTAGTTCATTTTCATAAGCAAAAACCCTTCCCCTCTTCTTCAATTGATAATAAGGCAACCCGTCTTGCTTCCATCTTCTTACAGTTCTTTCATCCACATTTAGAAAATCTGCAATCTGCTTCCATCCATGTAAAACATTGCCTGATTGGGCAGGAATATTCCCCTGTTGAGGAGGAACATTTTGCTGTTGATTATTTTTAGACTGTTTTTTCCCCTCACTGTTTTTTTTCTTTTTTGGCATATATTTATACTAAGAAAAACTATGTTTATTGTAAAGACAAAAGTTCAATCAGAATAATGCCGGTTTATGCCCGCAAATACCCGTATTTGCCCGTTTAAAATTCCCAAATTTTGATTATATTAAAACTAATAATTTTTAAATTCTTTTTTAGGAGGATTTATGATAAGTAGAAAAAGAAATGTTGTTTTTTTATGTGTTTTGTTTTTCTTATTTGGTTTTTTTGCAAAGGCAGATATTTCTGGTGTAAATATTAAAAAGTTTTCCAAAGTAAAAGAATTATGGCAATTAGAAATAAAGGGTACTCCGTTCAAAATATTGGAAAAAGGGGATTCTGCTGTTGTTATAACCTTTCAGCATTATTATTCACATATAAACCTTGCTGAAAAGAAGTACGAATTCACAATAATTCGTTATTTTTTCATTAATTTAAAAAATATTTCTATTATAAGCAAGTTTGAAAATAAAATTAAATTGAATGCACCTGGGTCTGAAGAATATTTTAAACTTTTTGTCATTGATAATGATGGGACATTGTATTTTATAGGTAGAAATACTGTTGGAGTAGGTTTTGTTAAAGTAAACATTGGGTTTAAGAATTATCTTTTTGCAGTAAATATTGCTACCGGTAAAGTAAAATGGAAAATTCCATTAAAATGGAGTAAAACAGATGCTGTTAGACAATTGTATCTTACATCAGATACAATAATTTGTCCGATAGATCATTACGGGATTAGTATTACTGGATCTATATTAGGTTATTACGGGAAGAGTGATACTGGATCTGTATTTGTTATTGATAAAAAGAATGGAAGGATTGTTTATAACATAAAAAAAGCCTACAATCCCCTTTTGTTTTTTGATTATGGGAATAATTGGTACTATTATCTTTATTTTAAAAAATCTCCAACATCAAAAGGGGTAGACCTTGAATTGGTTAATTTAAACACTTTAAAACAAGTTTGGAAGAAGAAGGTTTTTTCTGCATCGATTGATTTTAATGATAGTTATTTTTTCCTCCATAATAGTAAGCGGATTGCTTGTTATAATTTTTTAAGGGGGGAACAGAAGTGGGATTTTAAGCCATCAGATGGAACAATAACTGAGTTTTTTTTTATTAAAGGTAAATATATTCCTGTTGTTGTTAAAAAGGGATTTGGAAAAAAAACTTTAATCTTCCTTGATAAAAATACAGGTCAACAAATTTTTAATTATAATTTTAAATCTTCTGTTGATAACTGTTACTTGTTTAATGACATTGGATTAGTTGAATTCCGTAAAAATATTGCTGGCTTTGATCTAAAAGCAAAGAAAAAGATATGGGATAAAAATGCTTTTTTTATTAACAAGTTAGAGTTTGTGCATTATGAGGGAACTAAATATATTTTTTCCCCTTATGAGCATTCTTTAATGTTGATTGATATAAAAACAGGGAAATTTTCCAATCTTTTTTCAGATGAATATAACATAGTTAATTATAATTATGATAATCAATCTGAAAAATTAATTATAGTATCTACTAAGGGAGTTGTAAACAAAAAAACTCATATAGTATTATATAAGTTAAACCCTTTAAAAAAACTCTGGGAGATCCAGCTAAAAGAAACAATATTTAATCAGGGGTTTAATTTTGAGTTCTTTAAAGAGTATATAATAATTGAAAACCTTGATAAGGGGGTAATCTCCTTTTTTGATGCAATTACCGGAAATTTGGAAACAAAATTTAAGGTGAGTGATAGAAAATTAAGTTGGATTACCATTGCTTCCTCTTCAGATGATAAAATAATGCTATATGTTTTTGATAAACCAACGAAATTTTTAAAACACTCAAAACTGAGATATATTGAAATCTCAAAATAGAGAGAAAGATGTTTATTAAAAAAGGATTACCACTTTTTGTTTTATTACTTACAATTGTTTTTCATGGATGTAATATTGAACCGTCTTTAATGGTTGATAATTATCAGCAAAATCAAGATTCCCCTGATTACTATCTAAAAAAGGGAGAAGAGTATTTAAACAATGGCTCCCTTGATAAAGCAGAATCGTACTTTAACAAAGTTCTTAAATTAAAAAAAGATGATGAAAATGGTCTTCTGGGTCTTGCTGAGGTATATTTTCGCAGGTATCTTTTTAAAAAGGCAATAGCCTATGCGAAAAAAGTAATAGAAAAACACCCCCAAAATAAAAAGGCCTATGAGAAATTAGGTGAATATTATTGGTTTTCTGGTGATATTGACAATGCAATTCTTGCGTATAAAAAAGTAATTCAGTTAGACCCTAATGATTACTCATCCTTAGAAATCCTGTATGACTTTTGGAGACTGAAATATGGAAAAAATAAAGCAGACAAAAAATTAACACAGTATACAAAATTCAATTCAATTGAAGAGGTTAGAAAAAAACTAAGAACAAATATCTCAGGGGACCAAGATTTACAGTTAGATTATAATTTAAGCATTTTAAATGAATTTCTAATTTGTATTTTGCAAAATGACAAAAAATGTGCTCTTGAATATTATAACAAATTAAAAAGTATGAATTCTCCCTATTTATCCTATGCGAAATCAGTATTAAAAAGCAAAGGATTTTTATGATAAAGGTTTTTAATTGCATTTTAGTTCAAAATATAAAATGGAGTGTTATATGAAAAAATTAAAGAAAAGCACAAAACTCTTGTTATTTGTAATTTTGATATTTGTATTTGCAACTGCATTTTTCAGAAAAGATATTGCCACCTGCATGTTATACAGATCTGTTGAAAACAACAGTTTAAAAGGAGTAAAGATTGCAATCTTTACAGGTGCCAATGTGAACAAAAGGGTTCTGTATTTTAAAAACCTGCCTTTTATTAAAAAAAGGTTTACTTCTCCTCTCAATATAGCAACAAAAAACGGGAACCTTCAAATAGTTAAATACCTTGTGGAAAATGGTGCAGATGTAACCATAACAAGTATTGTAGAAAAACATACCCCATTGCACATTGCTTCCAAACATGGCTACCTTCCTATTGTAAAATACTTAATCAAGGAAGGTGCTGATGTAAACAAAAAAGCATGGTATGATGAAACCCCGCTTCACCTTGCAGCAAAAAAAGGGCACTTTAAGGTTGTAAAGTATTTAGTTGAGCACGGTGCAGATGTAAATGCAACAATGAAAGATATCTGGCATAAAGGAAGCACCCCCCTTCACTATGCAGCAATACACGGCCATAAAAGGATTGCAAACTACCTTATTGACCATGGTGCAGATATTTTAGCAAAAAGCAAAGATGGTTACGCAATACTACACGCCGCAGCACAAGGTGGTCTATTAGACCTTGTAAAACTATGTATTAAAAAAGGTGCAGATGTAAATGCGAAGGATGATGATGGCTTAACCCCGCTTCACTATGCAGCAATACACGGCCATAAAAAGATTGCAAACTACCTTATAGATCATGGTGCAGATGTTTTAGCAAAAAGCAAAAATGGTTACACAATACTACATGCAGCAGCAGAAGGTGGGATTTTAGACCTTGTAAAACTATGCTTAAAAAAGGGAATAGAAATAAATACAAAAGATAATGAAGGCCAAACTCCCCTTTATCTTGCTGCATGGAAAGGTCAAATAAAGATTGTAAAGTATTTGGTAGAACACGGGGCTAATACCAATATAAAAATAAAAGGCTGGTTTAACTGGGAAAAAGGCCTAACCCCCCTTCATGCTGCCGCACAAGAAGGCCACAAAGAGGTTGTAAAATACCTTATTGAACACGGTGCAGATGTAAATGCAAAAAATGATGAAGGTTTAACTCCCCTTGACTTTGCAAAATTAAATCATTATACAAGTATAGTAAATTACCTTAAAGCACACGGAGGAGTGAGTGGGAAGTAATCTTTAAATCTTTGGGGGGATTATCCCCCTTTTTTTTACCCTGCACCATGATGAAAAGCCTTGAGACAATTGAAACTTATTCTCTTGCCGTGTCAGGAATGGTGTGGCCTTTAAACTCATGGAGCATGGTGCGGGACTGAAGCCTAACACCTCTCAAACTTATGTTTGA
>JALSOA010000004.1 GCA_026986725.1 Acidobacteriota bacterium | reverse complement strand
GTTACTATTCTTCAAGGGGTAACCTTTATAGAACCGCAAAAGAGACGGTTGAAAGGGCACTCGTTTTTGCGTACAGGGACAGGAAAAGGAAAAAGAGGGATTTCAGATCCCTGTGGATTGTCAGGATAAATGCAGCAGCAAGAATGTACGATATGAAGTATTCAACCTTTATCCATGGTTTAAAAAAGGCTGGTATTGATCTTGACAGAAAGGTTCTTGCAGACATTGCCGTCAACGATATCAACGCATTTGGAAAACTTGTTGAAAAAGCAAAAGAAGCGTTGAACTGAGATGAAACAGGTTCTTGACAAAATTGCAGAGTATAGAAGAGAGTTTGAAGAAGAGTTAAAAAAGGTTGATGCCTTTAAATCCTTTGAAGACCTGAGGGTGAAGTATCTTGGAAGAAAGGGGGGGATTTTAAAATCTCTCCTTGATCTTTTAAAAACAGTTGATAAAAAAGACAGACCTGTTTTAGGCCAGGAGATAAACAGGTTTAAAATTTTTGTTGAGCAGGCATTAAAGGATCTGGAGGAGTCCCTTAGCAGGAAAAAGGCGGAGCTTGAAGAAAAGAAAAGGTTTTTTGACATTTCTTTGCCTGGTTTTCCATTGCTTGAGGGAGGAAAGCACCCTTTAACAATTACCAGGAGGTTGATAGAGGATATCTTTATTGCAATGGGTTACGATGTTGCATCTGGTCCTGAGGTTGAAAGTGACTGGTACAATTTTGAGGCTCTTGGGATCCCCAAAACCCACCCCGCAAGGGATACCCAGGACACATTTTACATTTCGGATGATGTTGTTTTGAGGACACATACCTCCAATGTTCAAATTCATGTAATGAAGACAAGAAAACCTCCCTTTAAGGTGATAATGCCGGGAAGAGTTTACAGAAAAGATGCCGATATCACCCACTCCCCCATGTTCCATCAAATTGAAGGGCTTGTGGTTGGTGAGAATGTCACCTTTCAGGATTTAAAGGGGACACTGGAGATATTTTTGAAAAGGCTTTTTGGTAAAAATGCAAGGTTAAGGTTGAGACCCTCTTTCTTTCCGTTTACCGAGCCCTCTGCAGAGGTTGATGTTTCCTGTATTATGTGTGGAGGGGAAGGTTGCAGGGTTTGTAAGGGAAGTGGATGGCTTGAAATATTGGGTGCCGGCATGGTTGATCCGGTGGTTTTCGAAAATGTCGGATATGATCCTGAAAAAGTATCTGGTTTCGCCTTTGGGCTTGGTGTTGAAAGAATAGCAATGCTTAAATTCGGGATTTCTGATATAAGGTTATTTTTTGATAATGATATTAGGTTTTTAAGACAATTCGGATAAGGGAAAAACTATGGAATTCAGTTATAGATGGTTGAGAAGGTATATTGAAACTGACCTTGGGCCCGATAGGATTGCAGAGATATTTACCTCTCAGGGTTTGACTGTTGATGCCATAATTGAGAGGGCAGATGATATTATTTTTGACATAGATATAACAACAAACAGGCCAGATGCCATGAATTATCTTGGACTTGCAAGGGAAATTGCAGCATCTGGACATGGAAAACTTATCTATCCACGGATAGATGTGCCTGAAAGTGAGTCCTGTAACACATCTGATTTTGTATCGGTTGAAATTCAGGACACAAGGTGTTTAAGGTATGTTGCAAGGGTTGTGAGGGGGGTAAAGATAGGTCCCTCCCCGAAATGGATGCAGAGCCTTCTTGAGGCAGCAGGAATACGTCCCATAAACAATGTGGTGGATATAACCAATTTTGTTTTGTGGGAGATGGGACATCCATTGCATGCCTTTGACCACAGGTTTATTGAAGGGGAAAAGATAATTGTAAGAAGTGCAAAACAGGATGAGAAGTTTACCACACTTGATGGTGTGGAGAGGGTTTTGACCCCCAATGATATAGTTATTGCAGATGTAAAAAAGGCTATTGCCCTTGCCGGAATAATGGGTGGAGAAAACTCAGAGATAAGGGAAGACACCACTGATGTGGTAATTGAATCAGCATATTTTGATCCTGCTACAATAAGAAAGACATCTAAACGGCTTGCTTTAAGCACCGATTCTTCATACCGGTTTGAAAGGGGAGCAGATATTGAAATCCTGAAAAAGGCGGCTGACAGGGCTGCTTCCCTGATGGTTGAGTATGCGTCTGGAACTGTTTGTGCAGGTACGATTGATGTTTACATTGAAAAGCAAGAACAAAAAATTGTTAGATTAAACCTTTCAAATGTACAGAGGATACTTGGAAGGGATATTGAACCTTCTTTTATAAAGAAAACACTTTTAAATCTCGGTTTTGATATTTTTAAAGAAACCGAAAAATGGATTGACCTGATTGTCCCGTCTTACAGGGTGGATGTGTGGAGAGAGATTGATTTAATTGAAGAAGTTGCAAGGATGTACGGTTACAACAACTTTTCTTCCACTCTTCCTGTGATTGTTACAGGTGGAAAGATAAGAAGTGAAAAAGAGAAAGTGAAAGACATAATCTATCAGGAGTTTTTGAAATATGGTTTTTTTGAGGCAATTTCATATTCTTTTTGCTCCAGAAAAGATAATATTACGCTAAATCCTGCAATACCTCCTGAAAAGATGATTTTTATCTCAAACCCTCTGTCTGAGAACATGGCTGTTATGAGAACCTCTATCTTTGCCTCTCTGTTTTATTCTTTCGCAAGAAATGTAAATTACGGAAATAGGGAAACAAGACTTTTTGAAGTGGGAAAAACATACATCAAAGAAGGAGAACTTGCAAGGGAAGAGGAGTTTGTATCTGCTATTTCTTCAACAGGCAGGCATCTGAGATTTTTCAATGGAACTGCGATTGAAGTTGATTACTTTTATTTAAAAGGGGTGGTTGAAGGTATTTCAAGAAGGGTGCTTGGTAAAAAGCCTGTTTTTGAACTTGTTGATTGGCAATGCTTCAAAAAAGGGAAAGGCGCAATAGTAAAAATAGATGACAATGTTGTCGGTGCAATAGGAGAATTCTCAGATGCTGTCTTGAAGCATTACGATGTGGAAGTTCCTGCGGTTGGGGTTGAATTGAGTATTGACAGGTTGTGCGGTAAAGGACTCAAAGATTTAAAATTCAGGCCATTCAGTATTTATCCAAGGGTTGAGAGGGACTCTGCTTTTATTATTGACAGAACCGTTAAATATTCCGATATTGAAAGTGTAATCAACAGTCTGAATGTCCCTTATTTAATCGAATATAAACTTTTTGATAGGTACGAAGGGAAAGGGATTCCTGAAGGTAAGGTGAGCATTGCAATAAACTTTGTTTTTCAGGCTGAAGACAGAACTTTAAGCAGTGAAGAGGTGAATGAACTTCATGAACAAATTGTAAAAGAAATAATTGAAAGGTTTGGAGCAAAGTTGAGATGATGGAAACACTTTTAAAGGAACTTGAGTTGAAAATTAACAAACTTATCGAGTTAAACAATAAATTAAAGAGAGAAAACCAGTCACTACTTGCTGAAAACGAGAGATTAACTATGGAGTTAAAGGAGAAAACGGAGAAAGTGGAAGAAGCAAAAAGGGCTGAAGGTCTGGTTGAGGGTTTGATTGACAGGATCAACAGGTTGATTGAGGAATAATGGAGTAAATGGATAGAAAAAGGTACGATATAAAGGTTTTTGGAAAAGAGTTTACGATAACATCTTTAGAGAATGAAGAAAAGGTTTTAAAGATTGCAGGATACCTTGATTCAAGAATGAGAGAGGTATCTGAAGGGACGGGTGTTGTTGATTTTTACAATGTTTTGTTCTTAACATCTATAGTTCTTGTAAAGGATTACCTTGCTTTACTTGAAAAGTGTGAAAAAAAAGAAAATTTAAAGTACGCCAGAAAGATCAAGGATTTAATTCAATTGGTTGATGGTTCTTTGAAAAGGACAGATTTTCTGTGAAGCCGTAAAGAATGGTTGTTAAAACTTTGATAGGTTTAATTGGTAACTGATAGTTTTTTCATTGTTGTTGAATTTGTTTTAATGCCTGGCATAAAAGTTGTGCTACGGTTTCACAGTTTACTCGTGGCGTAAGGAGAGGAGGTTGAAATGATTATTGTTCCGTGGATTATTGCTGGACTGTTATTGGTTGCTCTGATCGGATTAATAGGTTTCTTGGCCTATAAATCCAGAAAGGATAAGGAGCTACTTGACTCTGCAGATTATAAAGCAAAAGCCATTGTTGAAAGTGCTAAAAAGGAAGCCGAGCAGATCAAAAAGACTGCTGAAATTGAAGTAAGAGAGATTAAGCAGCAAATTAGAGAGAAAATTGAGAAAGAGTTAGAGGGGAAAAGAAAACATCTTGACGACCTGGAGAGAAAGTTAGACAAAAAAGAGGACATTTTAGAGCAGAGGTCCAACTATCTGGATAAAAAAGACCTTGAATTGCAGCAAAAAGAAAGGGAATTGAAAAAACTTGAAGAAAGCCTTTCAAAAGAAAAGCAAGAGCTGGATAATCTTGTTGCGAGTGAAATGAGAAAACTGGAGCACATTTCAGGTTTAAGCAGAGATGAGGCAAAAAGGGAATTGATGAGGTTGTTGGAGGAAGAGGCAAAGAAAGACATTGTTAAGAAACTTAAAAAGATGGAAGAAGAGGCGGAATTCACCGCAAAGAACAAGGCAAGGGAGATTATAAGCCTTGCAATTCAAAAGTCAGCGTCAGACTATGTTTCCGAGTCAACCGTTTCAGTTGTTGACCTTCCAAACGATGAGATGAAGGGAAGGATAATCGGAAGAGAGGGAAGAAACATAAGGGCGATTGAAAAGGCAACAGGGGTTGATTTGATAATTGACGATACCCCTGAGGCTGTAATACTCTCATCCTTTGACCCTATCAGGAGAGAGGTTGCAAGGCTTGCACTTGAAAAGTTAATAGCAGACGGAAGAATTCACCCTGCAAGAATTGAAGATGTGGTTGAAAAGGTTAAGTTAGAACTTGATGCAGAGATAAAGAAAGAGGGTGAAAACACTGTTTTTGAACTTGGAATCGGAGACCTTCACCCGAAACTGATAAAACTTATCGGAAGGCTGAAGTACAGAACCTCTTACGGACAGAATATATTGCAGCACTCAAAAGAGGTTGCATACATTGCTGCATTTATGGCTCACGAATTGGGTGCAAATGTTAAGATTGCAAAGAGGGCGGCACTGTTGCACGACATAGGAAAGGCAATTGACAAAGAGGTTGAGGGCACCCATGTTGAGATAGGCATTGACCTTCTCAAAAGGTTCGGGGAATCTGAAGAGGTTATACACGCTGTTCACGCACACCACGGAGATGTTGAGCCTAAAACCGTTGAGGCTGTCATTGTGCAGGCTGCAGACGCATTAAGCGCAGCAAGGCCCGGTGCAAGGAGAGAAATACTTGAAAGCTACATCAGAAGGCTTGAGAAGCTTGAAGAGATTGCATCTTCATTTGAAGGGGTGCACAAATCATACGCAATACAGGCAGGAAGAGAGATCAGGGTAATTGTAAACAGCGACCTTGTTGACGACGACAAGATTTACTGGTTATCAAAGGAGATTGCAAGGAGGATTGAGGAAGAGCTTGATTATCCCGGCCAGATAAAGGTAACGATTATAAGGGAAACAAGGGCTGTTGAATACGCAAGGTAAATTATGAAAATACTTTTTATAGGCGATATTGTCGGTAAAACAGGCAGGGCTGCGGTTAAAACAGTCCTGCCTGTTCTTTTTAAAAGGGAAAAGATCGATTACACAATTGCAAACTGCGAAAACCTTGCCCACGGAAACGGGATTACCGAAGACACAATAAAAGAGATGAGGGAATGCGGTATAAACTGCTTTACATCAGGCAACCACATATTTGACAAAAAGGCTGCCCTTGATTTTATTGAGGATTACCCCGATGTTTTAAGGCCTCTAAACTACCCTCCCATGGTTCCGGGAAACTCTTACAGAATTGAAAGGTTGCCTGAAAACAAAACCCTGCTTATAACAAACCTGCTTGGCAGAGCTTTTATGCCACCTGTTGATTGCCCTTTCAGAGCACTTGAGAGATTGCTTGAAGAAAAAAAAGCAGATTACATTTTTGTTGATTTCCATGGAGAGGCAACTGCCGAAAAGGCTGCATTTGCAAACTACTTTGATGGAAGGGTTGATGTTGTTGTGGGCACTCATACCCATATTCAAACGGCGGACGAAAGGGAATTACCGGGTGGCACACTTTTCATAACAGATGTGGGTATGTGCGGTGCATCTGATTCCATAATAGGAGTAAAAAAAGAGGCTGCAATAAAAAGAATGATTACCTCATTGCCCCAGAGGTTTGAGCCTGCCGGCGGGGACTGGTGGTTTTGCGGTGTTGTTGTTAATCTCTTTGATAGGGAAAGAAGCATAAAAAGGATATTCTTTAAATCAAAAAAGGAGTTTGAGGAATGGAGATTGAAGAATTAAGCATTGAATGGTACGACAACGGGGAGCTTGTTGTTGAGGAGTTGGATAAATTTGTCCTTTCAAAACACGGAGCATGGGCGACGGTTGTTTATCTTTACAGAGAAAAGGGAAGGAATGGGGAGTTTGGAGACAAAAAGGTAAGGCTTGTAAAGTACCAGAAGAGGAACGGAAGATACAATGTCCATTCTAAATTCAATATTACAAACGAAAAACAGGTGAAAAAACTTATTGAAAAACTGAACGAGTGGTTTTAAACAGGTTTTTAAATTGAGAAAAAAGCATTTGGGCCAGCACTTTCTGACAAACCCTGAAATCGCTAAAAAGATTGTTTCATTTTTAAAACCGGATAAACTATGCGTTGAGATAGGGGCAGGGGAGGGGATACTAACTTCTTACCTTGTTGAAAAGTTTTCAAAAGTGATTGTTGTTGAAAAGGACACAGACTTAATCCCGTTTTTAAAAGAAAAGTTTAAAAACAGATGCGAAATTATAAACGGGGATATTCTGAAAGATGGGGAAAAAATATTTGAAAAACTTGAATCTTTCTCCGTTGCTTCAAACCTGCCATACAACATATCCTCACCAATAACCATAATGCTTTTAAGGTTTCAAAACAAGATTCCTGAAATGGTTTTAATGTACCAGAAAGAGGTTGCAGACAAAATATCAAAAGAGGTTTCCCTGCTTGGTTGCGCTGTTTATCCCTTTTTCAATGTGAAAGAGGTTATGACATTGAAACCGGGTGCATTCTCACCCCCCCCAAAGATTGACTCAGCTGTTTTGCACTTTGAGAGAAAAAGCAATACAGAGAAAATAAACATAGATAAGTACCTGAGTTTTTTAAAGATGGTTTTTCAAAACAGAAGGAAAATTTTATTTAAAAAACTCAAAGGAATGGTTGATGAAACAAGGCTTGAGGCAATTTACTCTGAAATGGGGTTAAAAAAAGATGTTAGAATAGACGGTATGGATAAGCATAAGATATTTGAACTTTACAGAGAGGTGAAAGGTGAAAAGGCTTAAACTATTTTTGTCTTTTGCTTTGCTCTTTTATTTGACCTCCTGTGGCGGGGGAAGTGCAAAGGTTTCGGGAGATGTAAACCCCCGTAACTATCCCTTTTTAGGCAGCGGAGAGTATAAAGGAGAGTATTTTCCAACAGCCTCATTCAGGGAGTGCACTCCTGAAAAGGTTGGGATGGATTCCAAAAAACTTGTGAAAGTTTACAATTATGCAGCCAATCCACACATAAAAACAGAAGGGCTTTTAATAGTTAAAGACAATTACATAGTGCTTGAAGCATACCTCAACGGGTTTTCCCCTGATGACTTACACGAAAGTTATTCAATAGCAAAGAGTTTTACATCCTGCCTTGTTGGTATTGCAATAGATAAAGGCTATATTGAAAGCGAAGATACCCCTGTTTGCCATTACTTTACCCGATGGGCAGACCTTGACGATTCTGATTTAAGAAGAGAGGTAACAGTAAAAAACCTTTTAACAATGACAAGCGGTTTAAACTGGAATGAGCACGATTACTACAACGACACCTCGCATAACGATGCCTTTATAATGTATCAGACTGCTGACAATTACATTGAATATGTTTTAAACAAGCAATGTGTAAATAAGCCCGGTACAAAGTTTAACTATTCCAGCGGGGACACAATGCTTTTAAGCGGAGTATTGAAAGAGGCGACAAATCAGGATGTTGAGCAGTTTGCAGTTGAAAACCTTTTCAATAAGATAGGGATAAAAAACTATTACTGGCATAGGGACAAAGAGGGAAATTTAATAACTGCATGGGGATTGGGCTTAACTCTAAGGGAGTATGCAAAGTTTGGAATTCTCTACTTAAACAGGGGCAACTGGAATGGAGAGCAGGTTGTAAGCGAAGAATGGGTCAAAAAGTCAACAAACCCTCCCTATCAATGGCTGAACTGGTACGGTTACTCCTTCTGGCTTATACCTGTGTTTAACGACTATGCCCAGTACAATATCCCGTCAGATACTTATTTTGCCTGGGGAATTCATACCCAGCAGATATTTATTATCCCGGATTACAATTTGGTTGTTGTGAGGCTTGGCAACGACAACGACCCTGAGCACGATGAATGGGTTGAAACCGAGTTTTTAAAACTTGTGCTTGATTCTGTGATTAAAAACTGATGAAAAACGAAAAAAGAAAATTAAAAAGAAAAAACATATTCAGCTGTTTTGTTGAAAAAGAAAGGTTTTTAGGCCAGCCAACCAAACAGCTTGCGGACTTTATTTGCTGTAAAAGGGGAAGTTTACGAAAAGAGTTGATACTCTCAATTGCAAATCTTGTTGAAACAATAGACCACATAAGGGATTTTGACTGCTTCCGCTCTTCAGGGAAGTTAGAGGAATTTTTAAGAATGCTTGACCTTGAAAAAGAAGAGAGGATAAAGCTTAAATTCCTAATACTTGCCTTTTTTGAAAAGCACAGCGAAAACTCAAGCGGTATAGAAATACCTCAGGACGATGTTATATCTTTGAGAAAGGGAAGGTTGTTTGAGGAGATTGTTTATAGAATTGGCCCTGTAAAAAAGGGAGATGTTGACCTTCTCTCAATGCACTGTAAACCAATGCTAAACAGAGAGGTGCTTGAAATAAAATGTAAGGACAATGAGATTACCGGTAAAAACCTTGATGTTGTTTTCTGGGGAAAGGATTACATAGAGGGGTACGAGTGCAAATCCTGTGTGAATTACTTTATAGACCTTGGCAAATCCCACTTAGAAAAGGGGAAAAAGGTCAGGGAAAAGATAAGGTACCTGAATCAACTTGCGAAAACATTAAAACAGCACTTCAAAGAGGTTCACATAGTTCTTGCAGGTTTCTCCCCTCAGGAAGATGTAAAAAAACAGATCCCTCTTTTACGAAAGTGGGTTTCAAAATGCGACGGCGACTCCACACTTTACTTCAAACTAATGGGAATAGAAGACCTGCTGGACTCCATAGAAAAAAAGGAGTTTTGATGAGATTTATTGGTACTTTTGCTTGTGTTTTCAATTTCTTTCAATCTTTTTTTCAAAAATAGTAAAATATAGTGAATTCATTTTCAGGAGAGGGTATGAAGAAGGATAATGTTTTAAAACTTTCAATAGCAGCACTGGGGATTGTTTTCGGTGATATAGGTACATCTCCCCTTTATGCAATAAAAGAGTGTTTTTACGGTGAATATGGTATTAAAGTGACGGGAGCAAATATTTTAGGGGTGCTTTCCCTTATTTTCTGGGCTTTGGCCATAGTTGTTTCAATAAAGTACCTTGTTTTTGTTCTCAATGCAAACAACAATGGAGAAGGTGGTATTATGGCTTTAACCTCCCTTGTAAATCCAAAGGCAAGCGGAAGAAGTGGAAGGAAGAGGTTTTTTCTTATAACAATAGGAATCTTTGCCGCTGCATTGCTTTACGGAGACGGGATGGTTACCCCTGCTATCTCTGTTATGAGTGCACTGGAGGGGCTTGAGGTTGTAACCACAAAATTTTCCCCTTATGTTGTGCCGATGACTATTGCAATACTTGTTGTTCTCTTTGTTTTTCAATATAAAGGAACTGCAAGGGTGGGCGGGCTGTTTGGCCCAATTGTTTTTGTCTGGTTTTTGGTGCTTGCTATTTCAGGTGCATACCATATTAAGGATAATTTTGGAGTTTTTGCGGCATTTAACCCTGTTTACGGATTTGATTTTTTTGTAAGAAACAGATTGCATGGTTTTATGGTTTTGGGCTCGGTTTTCCTTGTTGTAACAGGGGCAGAGGCAATGTACGCAGATATGGGGCATTTTGGAAAACTCCCTATAAGGCTTACCTGGAGTTTAATTGTGTTCCCTGCACTTCTTTTAAACTATTTCGGGCAGGGGGCATTATTATTAAACCATCCGGAGTTTATAAAAAATCCATTCTTTTCAATGATGCCAAACTTTCTTTTAATTCCCTCTGTTGTACTTGCCACAATGGCGACTATTATTGCTTCACAGGCTGTTATTACCGGTTCTTTCTCTTTAACAAGTCAGGCTGTTGAGATGGGTTATCTTCCAAGGCTTAAAATAATTCACACCTCTGCATCTCAGGAAGGGCAGATCTATGTTCCCATAATAAACTGGATTTTGATGATTGCAACAATAGGACTTGTTTTGGGGTTCAAATCCTCAACAAAACTCGCCGGGGCATACGGCGTTGCAGTTACCTCAACAATGCTTGTTACAACAATTCTTTTTTCAGTGGTTGCTGTTGAAAGGTTTAAGTGGAGCAGGTTAAAGGTTTACTCTCTTTGCGGTGTTTTCCTTATTGTTGACCTTATGTTTTTCTTTGCAAATGTGGGTAAAATTACCCACGGTGCATGGTTTCCTCTCCTTGTTGGTGGTATTTTCTTTACCCTTCTTGTTACCTGGAAAAAAGGAAGGGAGATACTTTCTAAAAGGTACAAAGACAATGTTGTTAAACTTGATGAGTTTAAACATTCCGAAATGTTTGAGAATGCCCATAAGGTTAGAGGTGACGCTTTTTTTCTTGCTGGCACCCCCGATGTTGTCCCCGGTGCCTTGTTACACAATATTGCACACAACAAGGTTTTGCATTCCCAGATTGTACTTTTGCACTTTGTGACGGAGTCTGTTCCGAGGGTGCCCAACGATGAAAAGATAGAAGTTAGAGACCTTGGCTCAGGTTTCAGGTATGTAGTTGCAAGGTATGGGTTTATGGAAGACAAAAACTTTATGAATACGGTTGCGCTTATAAAACAGAATGGCATTGAATTAAACGAAGAGGATATAAGCGTGTTTCTTGGAAGGCAGAAGATAATTCCCGGAGAGGGGGAAGAGATGGCTGACTGGAGAAAGAAACTTTACATAAGGCTTGCAAACCTTGCAGTGGACCCCATTGAATACTTCCGGATACCTTACGATAAGGCTATTGAAATAGGTGTTCCTCTGGAATTGTAGAAAAATCTGAGTTTTTATTTTAAATTCAGGTTTAACGGGTTTGGGTAAGAGATACGGTAATTGTGTTTCATAGTCTTTTGCAGGTAATTTTTTGCTATTGATATTGATTCTTTTAACCCTTTTCCCAGTGCCAGGCTGGATGTTATTGCACTTGAAAGAGCACAACCTGTTCCCCTTGTGTTGTCTGTTTCTATCCGTTCTCCTGAAAATAATTCACTTTCTGTTTCGTTAATAAAAAGATCATCTGGTTTTTCAAGGTGTCCTCCTTTTATCAGGACATTTTTAAACCCCATGTTGAGCATCAATTCTCCAAGTTTGTTCTGATTGTTGGTGTTTTCCCCGGTTATTTTTTTTGCTTCTTCGATATTTGGGGTCACAAGGTATATTTTTTTTGAATTGTTTTTTATGCTTTCTATAAATGCTTCGCTGTAAACTTTGCCATTTGTGGTGGTTGTTAGAACGGGATCAAAAATAATTTTGATTCCATGTTTGTCCAGTGTATGCAAAAGAAGTTCAAGGTTTGTATGTGATGCAACAAGCCCTATTTTGGCAAACCTGATAGGATAAAAGTTTAAAATGGATGCAAGTTGTTTTTCAATCTGTTCTGCTTTTACGGTTTCAAAACCGTAAAACTCTTTTTCATTTTGATAGGTGATTGCTGTAATTACAGGAAGAGGGTAAACATTGAAAAATGCACATACTCTGATATCGCTCGATAGCCCGGCTCCTCCGGAAGGGTCGAGTCCCCCTGCTACAATTACGGGTGCTTTCATTTTGATAAATCTATTCCCTGAAATTCTCTATACTTTAAAAAATCCTTTTTATCTAAATCTACAGGTGCCTTTGTTACTGTTATCGCCATAACCCCTCTGATTTTGTTCGGAATCTTTTTAATGTACCTTTTAAGCCTGTAGCCTCCTATGTCGCTTACATTTACCACTATGGTATTTTTCCCGACCACATTGTCTTTTGCATCGTATCTTTTCACTATCAGAGTAAGGTATTTTAAAGCAGGTTTTGAATTCTTGTTTTCTATTGCAAACTCAACATTTAAGTACGCTGGGTCGCCGTTTTCGTCCCTTACCATGTTAAATCCAAGGGGTTTTACCATATACTTATTCCTTATGGAAATCAATTCTTTTAATGGATCATTGTTGCAGGAAGGAAGAAGGAATACCGTTAAGATGATTAATATTGAACATATCTTTTTCATTGTTAACCTCCAGTTTTTTTCAATAGAATTATACCAGATTTGATATTATTGAAATTTTCAATTTGTTATCTTTTGTTTGCAGGTGTTATAATCAATTGAAAAACACTTATGGAGTTTTTATGGAAATATTGCCGTACAGAAGGGATACAGTGCAGGTTATACCCATTGGTGGACTTGGTGAGTTTGGAATGAACTCAATGTTTTTAAGAGTGAACAATGCGGGAATTATTATTGATGCAGGAGCGATGTTTCCAGATTATGATCAGCCAGGGATTGATGTTGTTATCCCGGATTTCAGTTTTTTTGAAGAGCAAGGCTTAACGGATATTGTGAAAGCAATTGTTATCACTCATGCCCACGAAGACCATATAGGGGCCATTCCATTTTTGTGTCAGGATTTGAACAGGGACATAGATATTTACGGGACAAAGTTGACTATTGGTTTTATAAAAAAGAAACTCGAGGAGCACAATTTTGAGCACAATGTAAATCTCCATATTGTTAATGCCGGGGAATCAGTAAGGTTTGATCAGATGAAAGTGAATTTTATTCAGGTTACACACAGTATAGTTGACAGCCTTGCCATTTTTATAGAGACCCCATTCGGGAATGTTTTTCATACTGGTGATTTTAAGATTGACAAAACACCTATTGATAACAGGCACTTTGATTTTGCAGGTTTTGCAAAAGCAGGGGAGAGGGGAGTTGATCTTCTTTTTGCAGATTCAACCAATGTTGAGAGAAAGGGGTATACTCTGTCTGAGAGGGTTGTTGGTGAGAGCCTCGAAAAAATAATTGCTTCGTCTAAATCAAAGGTTCTTGTGGCATGTTTTTCATCACATATACACAGAGTTCAACAGATATTGAATGTTGCGAGAAAACTCAACAGAAAAGTTGCTCTTGTTGGGACAAGTCTGATAAATGCTTTTAATGTTGCAAAGGGGCTTGGTTATCTCAAAATTCCACCGGAGGTTTTGATCAGTGAAAGGGAAATCCCGGATTTTTCCCCGGAAAGGCTGATTATTATCACCACCGGCTCCCAGGGAGAGCCAATGAGTGCTCTGTCAAGGATAGTTAGAAACGAACACAAAAAGATAAAGGTTGAGGAGGGAGATACTGTAATAATATCAGCCAAAACCATACCAGGAAATGAGAAGCCTGTGTTGAAGATAATCAATACCCTTTACAGAAAAGGGGCGGAAGTTTTTTACGAAGAAGTTTCGGAGGTGCATGTTTCAGGGCACGCTTCAAGAGAAGAATTGAAAATGGTGTTCTCCATGTTAAAGCCAAGGTTTTTCATACCTGTTCACGGTGCCATGAAACAGTTGCATCATCACATGTTGCTTGCAAGGGAAATGGGTCTTCACAAAAGAAACATAAGGATCATAGAGGACGGCGATGTTGTTGAATTATCAAAGAATAATCTCAGATATGTTGGAAGATTGCAGATAGGCAAGAGACTTATTGAAGGGAGTGGATTTGATGAAGTTGAAGAGATTGCTTTAAAGGACAGGAGAAGGATGGCAGAGGATGGAATAATTATTGTTGCCATGGTTGTTGACAGTAATACTGCAAAATTGAATGGAGATGTTGAAATAATTACGAGAGGCTTTATTCTTCTATCTGATAGTGAGAATGAAGATGAAATAAATGCTATGAAAGAGATAGTTGTTGAAAAGTTTTATATGCTTGAGCCTTCAATGAGGGTGGATTGGGAGTACGCCAGGCCACATATCCGCTCAGCATTGAAGAAGTACATACGAAAAAGGTTCAACGCATTTCCTTTGATATTGCCAATAATTTTGACGGTATAGTATAATTTTTTAAACTGGAAAGGAGTTAATCTATGGATGCCAGATATAAAAGAATACTGCTAAAACTCAGTGGAGAGGCACTTGAGGGTGATAAAGAATTTGGTATAGACCCTGCTGTTGTAAGAAGGCTTGCAAACGAGATAGTTGAGGTTCACAGGATGGGGGTGGAGATAGGTATTGTAATAGGCGGAGGAAATATTTTCAGAGGTGTGTCAGGAAGCAAACATGGCCTTGATAGAGTTACAGGTGATTATATGGGAATGCTTGCAACCCTTATAAATTGTCTCTCTTTGCAGGATGCAATTGAAAAAAAGGGTGTTCCGACAAGGGTTATGTCTGCAATTGAAGTCAAAGAGGTGGCGGAGCCATTTATTAAAAGGAAGGCTGTCAGGCACCTTGAAAAGGGGAGGATTGTAATATTTGGAGCAGGGACAGGCAATCCATTTTTTACCACTGACACAGCCGCTGCTTTAAGGGCTGTTGAGATAAATGCCGAGGTGCTTTTGAAGGGTACGAAGGTTGATGGTGTTTACACAGCCGACCCCATTATGGATAGTTCTGCAAATTTGTTGAAACAGGTTGATTATATGACTGTTCTTGAAAGGGGGCTCAAAGTAATGGATTCAACAGCAATATCGTTGAGTATGGAGAATAATCTTGATATAATTGTTTTCAACATAAAGAAAAAAGGGAATCTTAAAAGAATAATTCTTGGAGAGGAGTTAGGAACAAAGGTAATAAAAGGAGGGAAACGATGATTAAAGATGTTTTAAAGGATGCTGAAGGGCACATGCAAAAGAGTGTTGAGGTTTTCAAACATGAGATAGCCTCTTTGAGGACAGGAAAAGCAAGTGTTAGTTTACTTGATAATGTTCAGGTTGAGTACTATGGAACAAAAATGCCTTTGAATCAGATGGCAACCATTTCTGCCCCGGATGCAACTTTAATAGTTGTTTCTCCCTACGATATGTCTGCTTTGCAGGCAATTGAAAAGGCGATAAGGGAGGCTGATCTTGGATTAAACCCTTCCAATGATGGGAAGAAAATTATGGTGCCTGTACCCCCCTTAACTGAGGAGAGAAGAAAGACACTTGTAAAGAAATTGCACGAATACGCAGAACAATCCAGGGTTGCTATTAGGAATATCAGAAGGGATGCGAGGGATAAAGTGAAGAAGATGATGAAAGATAAAGAGATTTCAGAAGATGATGAAAGAAGGGCGGAGGAAGAGATACAGAGATTAACAGATAAATACATAGACGAAATAGATAAACTGTCAAAGAAGAAGGAACAGGACATTTTGCATGTTTAAATGCGTCCTGTATCCATTTCTGTTTTTTGCTTTATACGCCTATCCTTTTGAAATAAAAGACAATGTGGTATTTGAATTTAAAGGAGATGTGATAACTGAAAGTGATTTAAAGGCTTTTGCATATATCTTTAGACTTGATCCTGTCAGGCAGAGAAAAAAACTTATTGATAAAGTTGTAAAAATTGAAAAGCGTTACTGTTGTTTAAAGGAAAGTTACCCCTTTGAAGATGAATTTGAAAGAGAGTATCCCCAGCTTTTTTATCAGTTGAATCTTTTTTACACCAATAGATTTTTGCCATCAGAGAAGTTAAAAAAATACAACATAGATTACAAAATCTTGAATCACAATCTTTTTAAACTTCTGTTTGTCATAAAATACGGTGTTTTGTTGAATGAGAATGAAAATGGATGTCTTAAAGAAGATGTTTATTTTTCTAACTGATAAGTTTGATTTTTTGTTTTAATTCACTATAATAGATTTTTGCAGGTCGGAGCGTGGCGCAGCCTGGTAGCGCACACCCTTGGGGTGGGTGGGGTCGGAGGTTCAAATCCTCTCGCTCCGACCATTTTTTTGTTCCTTTTAAAAAGTTTATTTCCTTTGTTTTAAAAAATTCATTTATTCTTGTATAATTTAAATTATGATGAGTGAATATTCATTCACTATTCATGAGATAAAGGGTTACATTTCCAGTCTTTATTTAATTGAGACTGCTATGGGTTTTCTTCTTCTTGATGGAGGGTGTGCAAGTGATTTTGCAAGGCTTAAAAATTATCTTGAGAGAAATGGAAGGAGAATTGAAGACATTAAACTTATTGTGGTGACCCACATGCATCCTGACCATGCTGGAACAGTCAGGCATTTTAAAAAGGAGAATATCCCTGTGGCATCAACAGAGGGTGCGTACAGATGGTACAGAGGAGTGGGTGGCTTTATTCAGCACAAAATAGACACCTTTCTTGCCTGGTTTTCTGCAAAAAGGAAATCTCAGAACTTTGAGTCTGTGTGGTATTCAAGGGTTTTCACCCCTGATTATGTACTTAAAGATGGGGACACTCTCCCTATTTTTCCGGACTGGAGAATCCTTTTTACCCCCGGTCATACCCTTTACGACATATCCCTATTCAATGAAAAGGAAGGTGTCCTTTACCCTGCAGACCTTGTGTTGAGGCTTGAAGATAAGTTTGTTCTCCCTTTCCCGGTACTTTTCCCATCCAGAATGATTGCATCTTTGGAAAAGATTAAAAAATTGACATTTAAAACTGTTTTGCTTGCTCATGGAGGAATTATTGGGAAAGACAGGGTTGATGAGTTTAAAGATGTGCTTGAAAGGCTTATTAAGGAATTGAAAATGGGATGGAGGCCTCGTTTTAAGTTTCTGTATCCTTTTTGTTTGTTTGTGCACGATAAATGGAGATGAATTTTTAGCCAGTGTGACAACAGGTCTTTGCTTAATTTTTTTTGACTGTTTTTATCATATTATGATATATTAAATCAGAAAATTAAAGGTATGAGAGAGCAAAGTGTTTTTTAAAAAAAGTGATGTTTTAGCAAAGGCTGATAAGTATTTAAGACAGAAGAAGTATAACCTTGCACTTGAGGAATTTTTAAAGTATCTTCAAAAAAACCCGAATGATGTGAATATTATAAACAGAGTTGGTGATCTTTACGCTCAAATTGGTGAAAAGGAAAAGGCTGTTGATTTTTTTGTTAAAAGTGCTGATTACTACTATAAAGAAGGCTTTTACACAAAAGCAATTGCTATTTTAAGAAAGATAATTAGAATAACCCCTGACAACATAAAGATGTATGAAAGGCTTGCAGACCTTTATGTGCAGGATGGTAACAATGCTGAAGCGAGAAGGGTTTATCTTGAAATAGCGGATAAGTACACCAAACAGGGATTGAAAAAGAGAGCGCTTGAAATCTATAAGAAAATGGTGGAACTTGACCCCTACAACATTGGTATTAGGTTGAAACTTGCAGATGCATTTATAAAAGAAGGAATGAGAGAAGAGGCTGCCGATCAACTTATATCCACTGCAAAAAAGCTTATAAAGATGAACAAGAATGAAGATGCAAAACAACTGTTGACCTCTGCCAAAAAACTTGGATTGGGGGATGCAGTTGTTGATGTTACACTTGCTGAAGTTTATATTGAAAAAAGAGAGTATGAAAAAGCTGAACAGATACTTGACAGGTCTTATGCTAAAAACACGGGGAATTCCATTCTGCTGGAATTACTGGCTTTTGTAAAACTGAAACTTGGCAAGGTTGGAGAAGCATTAAAGATAGCGAAAAGATTATTTGAACTGGATAAATCCAGGTCAAGTGTAATTGAGACAATTTACGCTGAACTTATCGAGAAGGATAAGATAAACGAGGGTTGGAGCCTTATAAAACCTGTAATAGATTTTCTTATTTTAAATGAAGATTTTGACAGAGCAATCGATCTTTTAAAGATGATAATTGATAAGAAAGAGTACTTTATTCCTGCCTTAAAGACACTTGCGCAGGTGTACGAAAGAAAGGGAGACAGAATTTTCTGTATAAGTATTCTTGAGAAGCTTGCAGAGGCTTACAGAAGGGACGGAAATGTTGAAGAAGCAAGGGCAACATTTAAAAAATTGCTTGAATATGACCCTGCAAATATAGAGTATAAGGAGGCTTTGAAGAATTTAAAAACTTATGAGATAAGCGATGATGAAATAAGTGTTTCAGAGGAAGATTTTGAACTTGATGAAGATGAACTTGTTGAAAGCCTTGATCTTGAGGATACCACCCAGAAGTTACTTGGTGGGATATCAGAGGCTGAATTCTATGTTGATCATGGGTATAAGGATAAGGCTTACGCACTGCTTGAGCAGATATTGAGAAAAGACCCTTTGAATAAAAAGGGGAATCTTTTGCTTTTACCTCTTTGCAAGGAGAGAGGTGAAAGGGCAAAAGCGAGCCAGTGTTATCTGAACCTTGCTGAAATAGCGATGAATGAAAGGGATTATGAAAAGGCAGAGGATTATTTAAATCAAAGTGAAAGATTGTTGCCAGGATCTTCAGGGTTTTTAAGAAGAGAGTTAAAACGGAGGAAAAAAGCAGAGGGTATGGTTGAGGTTGAATCCTTCGATTTTGAACCTGATAATGAAGAGATCTCTGTTATTGATGTTGCGGATTCTATTGATGAAGAGTCCATAGAGTTTGAGGATGAGGAAATAGTGGGTCTTGGAGACGAAAGTGTCAGTGTTCACATGGAATATCATGATGAAGGTATCTCAATTGACAATGATATGGAGAGTGAACTTGAAATAGAAAGGGCTGTTGAGGAAAGTGATCTCTCAAGTGAAGTGCTTTTTGAGGAAGAAAAATTTGAGGAAGAAAAAGGAAGTGAGGAGGATCTGTTTGAAGAGATCGGAGAAAAAACCCTTTTTGATGAAGAGGCATTACTTGATAGTTTAAGAGTTGATGAAAAACCTTTAGAAACCCCCGATGTTTTAAGTAAACAGGAGCAAGAAAAAACACAGCCTGAGATTGATATTGAAGAGGAGAGCGTTGAAGAAGAGGTTGAAGAGATACTTGAAAGTAAGGAAGAAAAGATTGAAAGCGTTGATCTTTTCGAGGAGCTTGGCAACATCAAGTTTAATTTTGAAGATGCTAAAACAGATTCAGAGATAAGGCAGGAAGTTGAAGATGTCGTTGATAGTATCAAAAAACAGGTTATTAAAAAGGAAAAGGTTGAAAAGGTTATTGACCTTACCGATGAAATAGCAGAGATAGAATTTTACATATCTCAGAATCTTTTTGAGGAGGCGGAGGATCTTCTAAATAACCTTGTGGCTGAATACCCTGATCACAAAGATGTGATTAAATTGCAGAAAAAGTTTAACAAATTGAAAAAACAAAGTGAATCGGAGCAATTGATTTCTGAAAAATCTGGTGATTTTGAAGATCTGCTGGAAGAGGAGTTTATTGATTTAAAATCACAATTTGGAGAGGAACTGGACATATTTCAGGAGAACACTGAATTAACTGATACTGCCCCGCAGGAAGAGATTAAATCCCTTGACGAACTTTTTAAAGAGTTTAAGAAAGGTGTTGAAGAGCAGATAGACCAGGAGGATTATGAAACCCACTACAACCTTGGAATAGCCTACAAAGAGATGGGGCTTTTCAATGAGGCTATAGAGGAGTTTGTGAAAGCATCACATGACCCGGATAGGCTGCTTGATTGCAGTTTTATGATTGCCGGGGTATATTCTGAATTGGGGGAGTATCCAAAGGCAATTGAATGGCTTGAAAGTGGTCTTGAGCATGCAAAGAAAAGTGGTAAAGACGATAAACCAATACTTTATGAACTTGCGACATTGTGTGAAAAGAATGGAGATAAGGAGAAGGCCAGATCATACTATCAAATGATATACAAAAAGGATCCAAACTATCGGGACATATCTTCAAAACTTAAATAATATGGGAGTTCGTTATGAAGAGATCAGATGATAAGGGAATGGCAAGGGATAAAGCATTAGACCTTGCTTTGAGCCAGATAGAGAAGAACTTTGGCAAAGGCTCAATAATGAGGCTTGGCGATAAAAGTGTGCTCAATGTTGAAACAATTTCAACCGGCTCTATTGGGTTGGACTATGCTCTTGGAGTGGGTGGAGTTCCACGGGGAAGAATTGTTGAGGTTTACGGACCGGAAAGCTCGGGAAAAACAACCATTGCCCTTCAAATAATTGCAGAGGCACAGAAAAACGGTGGTATGGCAGCCTTTATAGATGCAGAGCATGCCCTTGACCCTGAGTATGCTAAAAACCTTGGTGTTGATGTGGACAACCTTTTAATATCCCAGCCAGATTATGGAGAGCAGGCTCTTGACATTGCAGAGATGCTTATCAGAAGCGGGGCAATTGATGTGCTTGTTATAGATTCTGTTGCTGCACTTGTTCCAAAAAGCGAATTAGAAGGTGAGATGGGTGAGACCCAGATAGGCTTGCAGGCAAGACTTATGTCCCACGCTTTGAGAAAATTGGCCGGTGCAATATCAAAGTCCAAGACGGTTATGATATTCATAAATCAGGTTAGAAACAAGATAGGCATATCTTACGGAAACAATGAGGTTACAACAGGGGGTAATGCTTTGAAGTTTTATTCCTCTGTAAGAGTGGAAATAAGAAGGATCGCTGCAATAAAAGACGGAGATAAAATTATTGGCAACAGAACAAGGGCAAAGGTTCAGAAAAACAAGGTTGCTCCGCCTTTCAAGTATGCTGAGTTTGACATTATGTTTGGAGAGGGAATATCAAAAGAGGGTGAGATCCTTGATTACGGTGTTTCCTTTGGTTTAATTGATAAAAGCGGTTCCTGGTACTCCTACGGCTCAACAAGGCTTGGTCAGGGAAGGGAGAATGCAAAATTGTTTTTGAAAGAGAACAGGGACATTGCTGAAAAGATTGAAAGAGAGATAAGAAAAGAACTTGGTCTGGTAAAAGAGGAGAAAACTGAAAAGAAAGAAAATTAAAATCATTTTAACAATTTTGATATTGATAGTTACGGCACCTGTGTTTGGTGAGAGCATAGGTGCCGTTTTCCATAAAGATCATTATTACAAACTGGACGCTTTGACCATTAAAAAAGGCTCTCTAAAAAAACTTGAAGAAAACGGTGTTATTGTTTTTAGTGGAGACAGAGTGTCTTTCAAAAAAACAGGGATTTTTCAAACCCGCTTTTTTGACAATCAATTGAAAAATATAAGGGTTATCCCCGGTTTTTTATCAATAATACCCCCATTGCTTGCAATAGGAATGGCGTTGATATTTAAAGAAACCATACTTTCTCTGCTTTTGGGAATAATATCGGGGGTTTTCATTCTCAACGGTTACCATTTTTTCCCTGCAATCAGGGATACCCTCTCTGATAAACTTGTTTCAAGCATTGCAACAAAAGACCATGTTTCAATAATAATTTTCACCGTGCTTTTAGGGGGAATGGTTGGGATAATACATGCAGGGGGAGGTACCGAGGCTGTTGTTCAATTCTTTTCAAAAAGAGTGAGGTCAAGGAAAGGGGCAATGTTTTACTCCTGGCTTACAGGGGTTATTATATTCTTTGACGACTATGCGAACACCCTGATAGTGGGGAAAACCATGAGGCCTATAACCGATGCCTTTGGTGTTTCAAGGGAGAAGTTAAGTTATATTGTTGATTCAACGGCAGCACCTGTTACTGCAATTGCGGTAATATCCACCTGGATAGGGTTTGAGATAAGCATTCTAAACGACCTTTTCCATACCTATGGAATAAAGCTTGATGGCTACACTGCATTTGTTTACTCAATTCCATACCTGTTTTATCCCATACTTACAATTGTGTTTGTGCTTTTTGTTTCCCTTACCGGCAAAGATTTTGGCCCAATGTTTAAGTTTGAAAAAGAGGCTGTAAAAAAAGTGTGTTCAATCAAAAGGGATAATAGTGTGAAAGGTGACATTTTGTTAGGGGTACTGCCAATTGTTGTGGTTATTGTTGTTACTCTTTCAGGTATTGTCCTTACTGGCCTGGGGGAAAACACCTCTTCGATAAGAGAGATTTTTGCTCACTCAGATAGTTTCTCTTCCCTTATCTGGGGCTCATCAGCAGGTTGCCTTGTTGCAGGGTTGTTTGCTTTAAAGTACCTTTCATTAAACAAAGTGATTGAAAGCTGGCTTGACGGGTTAAAGACAATGGTCCTTGCTGTTGTAATACTATCACTTGCATGGACTCTCGGGAATATTTGCGGTGTTTTGAAAACAGGGGATTATGTTGTGTCTGTGTTTCCTGAAAGCTTCCCTTTATTTATTCACCCGGCCCTTGCGTTTTTAGTGTCTGCTTTGATAAGCTTCGCCACAGGCACATCCTGGGGAACAATGGCAATCGGTTATCCGCTTCTTATCCCCCTTGTTTTCAATACCCCCTACCTTTTCCCTTCAATTGCTGCAATACTGTCAGGTGCTGTGTTCGGTGACCATTGCTCTCCGATCTCAGATACCACAATAATGTCCTCAATGTCAAGCGAATGCAATCACATAAACCATGTTAGAACCCAGCTTCCCTACGCAATAACCGTTGCTGCAATAAGCATGGTTTTTTGCTATGGTATACTTTTTCTTCACCTTTACCCCTTTGTTGACATAATTATAGGGGTTTTTGTTATATTTTTGATCTTCAGGTACATTGCAAAGCCTGTGGAGGAGTGTTATGAAAACGAGGGGAATTAGTTTTCTTGAGAAAAAAGGGATTGAATTCAAGGTGTTTCTTTACGATCACAAGGTAAAGGGTGCTGAGTTTGCATCTGAACAAACCGGTATTGAACTTGAAAGAATGATAAAAACCCTTGTTGTTTGTGATGTTAGGGGTAAAGACTTTTTTTTTGTTTTAATGCCGGGGGATAAGTCTGTTGATATGAAGAAGCTTGCAAAATGCCTTGGGTTAAAAAAGATGAGAATGTCAACTATTGATGAGGCACAAAAACTTACTGATTACCTTGTGGGAGGAATAAGCCCCTTTGGTGCAAAAACGAAATTGCCGGTTGTGCTTGAAGAAAGCCTTGAAAAATTTGAAAAGGTTGGTATAAACGGCGGTGGCAGGGGGGTAATTGTTGAATTAGCCCTTAATGATTTAAAGTCTCTTCTTAATCCTAAATTGTGCAACATTAAAAAAGATGTGAAATAACCTTTGTAAGATCATTACTCTTTTTTTTGATTCTGGATTTTAATTTAGTATTAAGTATTTGGTATTAGGTTCTGGGTATTGGGTGATGAGTTTGGAGTAATGAAATATAATTTTAATACTCCTTTCCTTGTTGAAACTAATATTCGGTATCCAATACCTGACACCCAGCACAGGAATCAATCAATAAACATTTGACCTTTTATCCCTTTTCTGGTATAAAATTTATTTTGAATGGTTAGAAACTATTAAGGAGGAAATATAAAAATGGAAGTTATTTTAAGAGACAATGTTGAAGGACTGGGCAAAAGAGGAGATATCGTCAGGGTTAAAGATGGCTATGCAAGAAATTACCTTGTTCCCAAGAGATTGGCCGTACCTGTAACGCCAGGTAACATCAGACAGATTGAATTGGAGAAGAAAAACTGGGCTTTGAAACATCAGAAAGAGATTGAAGCAGCTGAGGCGATTAAAGATGTGATAGAAAAGATCACAATAACAGTTACCAAAAAAGCAGGGGAAAATAATCAGCTTTTTGGGTCTGTAACAGCACAGGATATAGCAGATGCACTTGCAAAGGAAAAGGTAGAAGTTGATAAAAAGAAGATTGAATTGCCAGAGCAAATTAAAGAACTTGGAACCTTCCCGGTTAAGATAAGGTTACACCCGGAAGTTATGGTGGAAACGAAGGTATATGTGGTAAGTGAATAAACAAAAGTATTTTAGTTTTTTATTGCCCCGATACTTCGGGGCTTTTTTTTATATGTATTGCCGTTGCTATTGTGTATTCTTTTTCATGGGATATTGATATTGAAAAGTCAGTTCTCTTAATCCCGTCAATAACAACGAACATTTCCCCTTCCATTTTTGTTATCTCAATCCTTTGCCATGAGAATGGGATGATGTTAAATGCTTTGTAAACAGCCTCTTTTGCGGCAAACCTGGATGCTAAAAATTCAATTTTATTTTTTCTTTTTCTAAATGTGTGATACTCGTTTTTCGTTAGAATCCTCCTTGCAAACCTCTCTCCGAACCTTGAATACGCACTTTTAATTCTTTTTGTTGAAACTATGTCTGCACCAACTTTGATCTCCATACTTTTATTTTAGAGTAAATGTATTTTTTAAGGTATAATTTTCTTTATGAAAAAGGTGTTTTTCCCCCTTATTCTGTTTATGCTATTTGTCTCCTGTGCTCATAAAGGGACTCCGAAAAATACCCTTGTTGTCCTGATTGATAATTATCCAGAAACATTTGACCCGAGAATGGCCATTGATCTTGCATCTCAAAGGGTGTGTGAACTTGTGTACGACGGCTTTTTTATTATGGATAAAAATGGCAACCTTGTAAATGATATAGTGCAGGATTACAGTTTTAAAAACAATAGAGTTTTGTCCTTTACTTTGAAAAAGGGAGTGTTATTTCATAATGGGGATGAGTTAACGGTTGATGATGTGTTTTTTACCATAAAAACACTCATAGACAAAGGCTCGTTAAAGTCAGGTCCCTTTTTAGAGATTGGTTCTATGAAAAAGATAGACAGATACAGAGGCGAGATCATTTTGAATGATAAAGATCCCTCCTTTCCAGTAAACCTCTGTGAGGGTGCTTTCGGGGTGTTGTCACAAAAGGATGGGGTTTCTGGTACCGGGCCCTACATTGTTATTGAAAAGAGAACGGGAAGACTTGTGAAACTTAAAAGGTTTAAAAGCTTTTTTAAAGGTTGTCCTGAAACACCGTATATTCTCCTAAAAACGGTTAAAGACACAACCACAAGAACATTTGAGATGCTCAATCATTCGGCAGATATGGTTTTTGACTTTATCCCTTACGAAAATCTAAAACTTTTTAAAAATGGAGGCTTTAAGGTTTTCAGGGGGGTTTCAAACTCAGTCGATTACATTGCTTTTAATTTTAAAGACAGTTTATTAAATGACAGGAGGGTAAGGAAGGCTATTTGCCTTGCAATAGACAGGGACAATGCCATTAAGTATCTGTTTTACGGATATGCAAAAAAAGCCTCATCGATGCTTTCAGCAGGTTTTTTCCATTTTTCTGCAAATCAGTGCGTTTCAAATATTACCCTTGCAAATAGAATCCTTGATGATGCCGGTTACAAAGCAGGGACTGACGGGTACAGGTTTGAAATTGAATTTCTTGCGACCACCTCTTTTATATCACGATTAAAAGCGGTTTACTTTCAGGATAGGTTGAAAAAGATAGGGATAAAACTTAACATTGTTTCAATGGATTTTGGAACTTTTTTTGATTCTCTTTCAAAGGGAAAATTTCAGATGTACTCCGCAAGGTGGGTCGGGATTTTGGACCCTGATATCTATCGGATGATTTTTTATTCCAGTATGACTCCGCCACGAGGATGGAATAGAGGGCACTATTCAAACCCTGTACTTGATTCACTTATTGATAGGGCGAGACATATTGCAAACTTAAAGGAAAGAAGGGTTTTATACAGGAAGGTCAATGACATTGTTTTGAATGATTTTGTCTACATTTTTTTATGGTATCCTGAAAATGTTGTTATAACAGGCGAAAACATCGAGAACCTCTATCTCACACCTTCAAAAAGTTTTTCCTATCTGTACCTTGTTAAAAAAAGATAGATGTTTTTCAGGGGTTTGTTTTTTGTTATACTTAAAAACGAAATGAAAAAGTTGTTTTATTACCTGTTGATAATTATTTCTGGTGGTTTTATATCATTTTTTGCTTTCTGGCAAACCTTAAGCTATGAGGTAAAGGGGGAGACTGTAAAAACACCCTCAATTGTTGGCAAAAGCGTTAAAGAAGCGGAGGTAATTCTGGGAAGCAAAGGGCTTTTCCTTGAAGTAAACAGAGGTAGGAAAGTGTACTCTGATTACATTGAGCGGAATAAAATTGCAATTCAGATACCGGAAGCGGGAAAGATTATCAAGAAAAACAGAAAGATTGAAGTTATTTTAAGTAAAGGTTCAAAAAGGGATAAAATCCCCGATGTCCTTGGATTGACTATTGAGGAAGCCTCGAAAAAAGCAAACTTACACGGTTTGAAAGTGAGCAGGATAGCAACCGTTTACAGTGACAATGAAGAGGGGATAGTGATAGCCCAGTCCCCTGAAAGTGGTTCGTCTGGCATATTTAACGACAAAATAAAATTGCTGGTCAGTAAAGGCAAAAAACCAAATTTTTATAAAATGCCGGATTTACGATTGAAGCCTCTGATTGATGTGGAAAGGGTTTTGAGGAAAATGGGGTTTCAGTTTGTGGTTAAAACATTTGCAAACCAGATAAGGGATAAAAGGGTACTCTTTGTTAAAGAGCAGTTCCCCCTTCCAGGATACATCGTTTCATCAGATCAAATAATAACCTTAAAGGTGGTTATGAGGGAGAGTCTATGAAAGAAGTGGCGCCTTCAATCCTTTCTGCAGACTTTTGCAATTTGGGAGAGCAGCTAAAAATGCTTGAAAACAGCGGAATGAAGTTTGTGCACATAGATGTTATGGACGGTCATTTCGTCCCGAACATAACCATAGGACCTTCTGTGTGTTCCTCTATAAAAAGGTCATTTCCTTTGTTAAACCTTGATGTTCATCTTATGATCTCGGAACCTTCCCGATATATAGATGATTTTGCCAGATCATATCCCTACATAATATACTTTCACATTGAAGCTGAGAAACACGCTGATAGATTGATAAACTATATAAAATCAAAGGGGATAAAGGCTGGTATATCTTTGAATCCCTCAACACCTGTAAGTTTTCTTGAGCATGTTTTGCCTATTGTTGATGGGGTGCTGGTTATGAGTGTTAATCCCGGGTTTGGTGGGCAGAGTTTTATTCCATACACTTTAAATAAAGTTAAACTCCTTTCAAACATAAAGAAGGCCCAGGGCTATAGCTATCACATAGCTATTGATGGAGGGGTAAACCAGGATAACATAGGAGAGATCTCAAAGGCAGGTTGCGATCTTTTTGTTGCAGGCTCTGCTGTTTTTAAAGGGGATATAGTTAAGAATTTTTTAAGTTTAAATAACATCATAAAGGGGAACTTATGAAAAATGCGTTTTTTGTCGGTATGATCTTACTGATTATGGTTTCTTCAGCCTGTAAATCTGCAAGAGAGGCAAATATAGAAAAGGCTAAAAAGATCGCTGTCTCACAGGTTTACCTTGATGGTATGGAGTATTTGTTGAACGGAAACTACTCCTCAGCCAGGGATTACTTCGAGGTTATAATTGACAATGCAACCAATACTGAGTACTTTCCTTATGCAAAACTTGCCTATGCTGATGCACTTTTCTTCGATATATCTAAGGGTCCCATTGAAGCAATGCCAGAGTACAAATCGTTTATAGTTTACTTTCCCAAGCATAAAGAAACACCTTATGCACAGTTTATGGTTGCGATGTGCTATTTTGTTCAGATAAACGGACCTGATAGAGACCAGACCTATGTTGATAATGCAATTGAAGAGTTTGAAAAACTTAAAACAAACTATCCTGGTTCTTACTACGCTAAGATGGCTGATAGGTATATTGATTACTGCTATTATATCAAGGCACAGCATGAGTACCTGATCGGGGTGTTTTATTACAAGGTCAAGGGGTATAGGGCTGCTGCATCAAGGTTTGAGGGTCTCATTAAAAATTACGATTCAAAATACTATAACAGGGAGAAAACTTACTATTACTATGCCAGGAGTTTGATGTTTGAAACAAAATTCGATGAGGCAGCAAGGTATTACAGAAAACTTTTGAAAGAGTTTCCAAATACCATATACAGGGACTCTGTGAAAGATGACCTGAATTACATAGAAAGTGGAAAGGCTGAAAAAGAACTTAAAGAAAGAAAGAAAAAGTTTGAAGAGAAGATGAGAAAGAAGCTCGAAAAACTTATAAAGAAGCAAAAGGCAAAAAAACACAAAAAGAAAAAGGCGGAAAGTAAAAAATGAAGGATTTTGTTGATTTTCTGAATATAAACGCATTGTTCACAGATGAAGAAAGGCTCGTTTATCAGACAGTTCATGATTTTGTTGAAAAAGAGGTAAAACCGATTATCGCTGATTATTTTGAAAAAGGAGAGTTCCCTCTGCACCTTGTGAAGACCATGGGAGGACTCGGTTTTCTGGGGAGTACTTTAAATGAGTACGGGGGGGCAGGTTTATCAAATGTCGCCTATGGGTTGATAAACCAGGAACTTGAGCGGGGAGACAGTGGTTTAAGAAGTTTTGTGTCGGTTCAATCCTCGCTTGTAATCTATCCCATTTACACTTTTGGCTCAGAAAGGCAAAAAGAGAAGTATCTGCCCGGTTTAATAAGTGGCGACCTTATAGGTTGTTTTGGTTTAACAGAGCCTGATTATGGGTCAAACCCGGGTGGGATGAAAACCAGGGCTGTTAAAAAGGGTGACAGATGGATTTTGAATGGAACAAAGATGTGGATAACCAACTCATCTATTTCCGATATAGCCATTATATGGGCAAAAACTGATGACGGCATTCAGGGCTTTATTGTTGAGAGGGGTATGCAGGGCTTTTCTACCCCTGAAATAAAACATAAATTGAGTTTAAGGGCATCTGTAACGGGAGAAATAGTACTTGAGGATGTTGAAGTTCCAGAAGAAAACAGATTGCCTGGTGCAAAAGGACTGAAGTACCCATTGATGTGTTTAACGCAGGCAAGGTATGGGATAGGATGGGGTGCAATAGGATCTGCAATGGATTGTTATACCACTGCTGTTTCCTATGCGAATGAAAGGGTACAGTTTGATGTTCCGATTGCAAGGTTTCAACTTGTTCAAAAGAAACTTGCAGACATGTTAACGGAGTTAACCAAGGCTCAATTGCTTGCATTTCATGTTGGCAGGTTGAAAGACAAAGGCGAACACACCCATCAGATGATTTCCATGTTGAAGATGAACAATGTGAGAATTGCTCTTAATATTGCAAGGACTGCAAGAGATATATTGGGAGCAAACGGAATCTCCCTTGAATACCCTGTCATAAGGCACATGGTAAACCTTGAATCGGTTAAAACCTATGAAGGTACCGAGGATATTCATACCCTTGTGCTTGGCCAGTATATAACCGGTTTTCAGGCTTTTAACCCTTTTAAAAAATAGGAGGAATTATGCCAAAGGATATGGAAGATGTGTTAGCCGGTGATTTTTTAAGAGTTGCTGAAATGGCTGCCATTGCAGCGGCAAGGACTGTTGGTATGGGTGATAGAAAGTACTCAGATAAGGTTGCAGTTGAGGCGATGAGGGCAGAACTTGACAATGTTGATATTGAGGGAGTGGTTGTAATAGGTGAGGGAGAAAGGGATAAGGCTCCAATGCTTTACATTGGCGAAAAGGTGGGAACAGGTAATGGCCCTGCAGTTGACATAGCGGTTGACCCACTTGAGGGAACCAATCTCTGCGCCACCGGGGCAAACAACGCTATTGCGGTTATTGCAGCCTCTGAAAAAGGTGGATTGTTAAATGCCCCCGATATTTACATGGAGAAGATAATAGCTCCCCCCTCTGCCAAGGGAAAGGTAAGTCTTGAATTACCTGTTGAAGAAAATCTGAAGATAATTGCTGATAGCCTTGACAGAAAGGTGGAGGACCTGACGGTTATAGTGCTTGACAGACCGAGGCATAAAGATCTTATTGCAAAGATAAGGGAAGCAGGGGCCAGGATAAACCTCATTGGAGATGGTGATTTAAGTGCAGGGATCTCTGTTGCTGTTAGAGGAACCGGTGTACATGCGGTTTTTGGTATAGGTGGTGCACCTGAGGGGGTATTAACCGCTGCCGCATTAAGGTGTCTTGGAGGAGAGATACAGGGAAGGTTAATTGTAAAGGATGAGGGAACCTGGGAAAGAATGAAAAAGATGGGGATAAAAGACCCTGAAAAGATATACAAAACAGATGAACTTGCAAGTGGAGAAAACATAATTTTTGTTGCCACAGGGGTTACCAATGGAAACCTATTAAAAGGGGTAAGGTTTTTCGGGGATGGTATCAGGGTAAATTCACTTGTTATGAGGTTAAAACAGAGAAGGATAAGGTTTATAGATACCATCTATCTTAACGATGATATTGGTCAGGGGGTAATGTTCTGATTTTTTAAATAAAAATATTGACAAAGTTTATTAGATTTTTTAAACTGATTTTACTATTAGTGAGGAAGGAAAAAATGGCAAAGAAACTTGGTGATTTACTTGTTGAATCGGGGTTAATTACAAAGGAACAACTTGCAGAGGCACTTGAAATTCAAAAAAATGACAATGAAAGATTGGGTACTATTCTCGTAAAATTGGGGTATTTGACCGAGGATGCCATCACAAGTTTTTTGAGTAAACAGTACGGTATCCCCGCTGTTAACCTTGAGCACTTTGAAATTAGTGAGGATGTAATAAAGAGGATACCTGCTGACATTGCAAGAAAGTATCTTCTCATTCCAATTACAAGAACCGGTTCAACTTTGACCGTTGCCATGGCAGACCCAACAAACATATATGCCCTTGATGACATAAAGTTTTTAACGGGATTGAATGTTGAGCCGGTTGTGGCATCTGAATTATCCATAAAGAAGGCTATTGACAGGTATTATGGAAGCGAAACTCAGATAGAATTGAGAAAGGTTGTGGAAGATCTGGAAGAATTTGAGGACGAGGGGGATCTG
>JALSOA010000003.1 GCA_026986725.1 Acidobacteriota bacterium | reverse complement strand
CTGGAGGTTGTTGAGGATGAAGAGGAGATAGACCTTGAATCCCTGGGTGCCTCTGTGGAAGAGGCACCTGTTGTTAAGTTTGTTAATATGATGCTTATGGATGCTGTGAAAAAAGGAGCCTCGGATATCCATGTTGAGCCCTATGAGAAATATTACAGGGTCAGGTTCAGAATTGACGGTATCTTGCATGAGGTTATGAAACCACCTTTGAGTATGAAGGATGCAATTACATCAAGAATAAAGATAATGTCTAAACTTGACATTGCTGAAAAAAGGCTACCTCAGGACGGAAGAATTAAATTGAAGATGAAGATTGAGGGGAAAAGAAAAGAATTGGATTTCCGTGTATCTGTATTGCCCACACTGTTTGGTGAAAAGGTTGTTATGAGGATCCTTGACCCTGAAAAGCTTATGCTTGACATGACAAAACTTGGTTTTGAACAGGAGAGTCTTGATAAGTTTCAAAATGCAATTGCTAAGCCGTATGGAATGGTGCTTGTTACAGGTCCAACCGGTTCCGGTAAAACAAATACCCTTTACTCTGCAATAAGCCAGTTGAACAAGCCGGAAACAAATATTATGACTGCTGAAGACCCTGTTGAATTTAATCTTCCTGGTATAAATCAGGTAAATGTCAGGGATGAAATAGGTCTTACATTTGCTGCAGCGTTGAGATCTTTTTTAAGGCAGGATCCTAACATTATACTTGTTGGAGAGATAAGGGATTTTGAAACTGCCGAAATTGCAATTAAGGCTGCATTAACAGGCCACCTTGTTCTTTCAACATTGCACACAAACGATGCTCCTTCAACAATAAGCAGGTTGATGAATATGGGGATTGAGCCGTTTCTCGTTGCCACTTCGGTAAACCTGATCTGTGCTCAGAGGCTCGTTAGAAGAGTGTGCAAAAACTGCAAAGAAGAGGTAAAAGTACCGAAAAAAACCCTGCTTGACATAGGCTTCAGAGAAGATGAATTAAAAGGATTGAAGATTTACAAGGGCAAAGGTTGCGATGTTTGTAATGGCACAGGTTACAAAGGAAGAGTTGGTCTTTATGAGGTTATGGAGGTCACTGAAACAATTAAAGACCTTATTTTAAGCGGAGCAACTGCAATTGATTTAAGGGAGCAGGCAATAAAAGAGGGCATGATCACATTGAGAAGAAGTGGTTTGATAAAAATCAGGGAAGGTATTACTTCAATAGAGGAAGTTTTAAGGGAAACTGTGTTATAATATTAAAAAACCATTATATACGAGGTAATGTATGGATATTACTCTTTCCCAATTGTTAAAGAAAATGGTTGAATCAGGGGGTACAGACCTTCACATAACCACAAACAGTCCACCTCAGATCAGGAAGGACGGGAAACTCATCCCCCTCAAAATGCCGCCTTTAACCCCTGCTGAAACAAAAAAATTGATCTATGCAATAATGACTGATGCTCAAAAGCAGCAATTTGAGCAGGATTTGGAGGTCGATTTTTCTTTTGGAATTAAGAAACTGGCAAGGTTCAGGGCAAATGTTTTTCATCAAAGGGGAGCAGTTGCTGGAGCCTTCAGACTTATACCCTATGAAATAAGAGGGTTCAAAGAGCTGGGTATCCCTTCTGTTGTGGAAAAACTCTGTGACCTGCCCAGGGGATTGGTTCTGGTTACGGGTCCAACAGGATCAGGGAAATCAACAACCCTTGCAGCCATGATTGATAAAGTTAATAGAGAGAGAAATGCGCACATAATTACAATTGAAGACCCCGTTGAGTATTTACATTCCCACAAGAAGTGTATTGTTAATCAGAGAGAGGTCAACACGGACACTAAATCTTTCAGCAGGGCATTGAGAGCGGCTTTGAGGCAAGACCCTGATGTTGTTCTTATAGGTGAGATGAGAGACCTTGAAACTGTTGAAACTGCATTAAAGATTGCAGAAACCGGTCACCTCACCTTTGCAACCCTTCACACAAACTCTGCAGTACAAACAATAAACAGAATTATTGACATATTCCCGGCGCACCAGCAGCAGCAGATAAGAACCCAGTTGTCTTTTGTTTTAGAGGGTGTTATATGTCAATCGTTACTTCCCAGGGCAAATGGTAGGGGAAGGGTTTTAGCCCTTGAAATTCTTATTCCAAATGCTGCTGTTAGAAACCTGATAAGAGAGGATAAAATACACCAGATATATGCAACAATGCAAACCGGCCAGTTAATTCATGGGATGCAAACATTCAATCAATCACTTGCAAGCCTCTATTTGCAGGGAAAGATAACAAAAGAGGTGGCTCTGTCAGCATCTTCAAACAAAGATGAGTTAATTGACATGATTAACAGAGGCGTTGGTGGAATAATTGACCAGCCTTCACCTCGTGTTTCAAAACGAAATCCAAAAATTAAATATACATAATTCAGGAGGATTTCATGATTTTTGAGTATAGTGCAAGAACAAGATCAGGAGAAACAAGGGCTGGGACAATAAAGGCAAAAAACAGGGAAGAAGCAGTTAAGAGTCTAAGAGAACAGGGATTGATTTTGACCTCCCTGAGGGAGAAAAAATCAACTGGAATGTTTGGTGGGAAGGTAAAGGACAAAGACCTTGCAATCTTTACCAAACAATTTTCCGTTATGATTGATGCTGGTCTTCCTCTTGTGCAATGCCTTGATATTCTTGCTTCCCAGCAGGAAAACAAGTACTTTGCCAATGTGTTGGAGCATGTTAGAAATGATGTTGAGCAGGGAAGCACCCTTGCGGATGCAATGAGGAAACATCCAAAGGTTTTTGATGACCTCTATACCAACATGATAGCTGCAGGTGAGGCTGGTGGTATCCTTGATGTGATTATGCAGAGGCTTTCGATTTACATTGAGAAAGCCTATAAATTAAAATCTTCTTTCAAAAGTGCAATGACCTACCCTATCACGGTTATTACAATTGCTTTTCTTATCGTTGCTTTGATTCTGTGGAAGGTTATCCCGGCATTTGCTTCAATGTTTGCAGGCCTGGGGGCAGAATTGCCTTTGCCTACAAGGATAGTTATAAAGTTGTCTCATTTTGTTGTGAGATTTGGTTGGCTTATTATTCTGTTTTTGATACTTTTCTTTTACGGTATGAAAAAGTTTTATCAAACGGAAACCGGAAGAAGGCTTATGGATGGAATGCTTTTAAAACTTCCCATACTTGGGATAATCTTTAAAAAGATCGCCGTTGCGAGGTTTTCAAGGACGCTTGCAACTCTGTTTTCGTCTGGTGTTTCAATTTTAGAGGGACTTATGATAACCGCAAGAACATCGGGTAATAAAATAATTGAGGATGCCCTGATGGAGGCAAGACAACAGGTTGAGCAGGGTAAAACAATTGCAGACCCGTTGAAGGATTCAGGAGTTTTCCCCCCTATGGTTGTTCAGATGATCGGAGTTGGTGAGCAAACAGGTGCCCTTGATACAATGCTTTCAAAGATTGCCGATTTCTATGAAGATGAGGTGGATCAGGCTGTATCCCAATTGATGAGTCTTTTAGAACCAGTCATGATAGTTGTGCTTGGTGGTCTTGTTGGTGGTATTGTTGTTGCAATGTACCTTCCGATATTTACCCTTATCAAGCACATCAAGTAACAATAAGAAACAAAAAGTCATCAAAGCCGGTTTTCATACCGGCTTTTTTCTTTTAATGCTATAATTTATACCGAAAGGAGGCTGTGTGTTTAAGTTTAAAAACAGAAATTTTCTTTTTATCCTTTCTATGATTCTCTTCTTTTCTCTTTTCTCATACTTTACCTCATTTGTTGAGGCAAAGGCAGAGGGTGATGTTGCCAAAGCCGTTTCTGTTGAGAAGATATTTGAAATATACTCAAAAGGGGACTCCTTTTTTGTTGATGCCAGAGCCTTTAAGGAGTATAAGAAAGGGCACATAGAAGGTGCAATAAACATCCCTTATCATTCTGATAAAAAGGAAGAGTATATTTTAAAGGCAATTGATATGCTAAACGGAGCAAAGTATGTGGTTGTTTACTGTGATGGAAGTGGGTGTGATTTAAGTAAAATGCTCGCAAAAGACCTGGTAAATGCAGGGTTAAAAAAGGAAAAGTTGATAGTTTTTACTGAAGGGTTTAATTTATGGGAAAAAAAGGGGTTTCCAGTTTCAAAGGATCTCTCATTTCAAAAAGTGCTCTTTTCTCAAGAGTGATAATCGGATTGATCTTTATCTATTCAGGTTCCATAAAATTTTTAAACCTGAATTTATTTGCCCTTTCAATAAACAATTATCACCTTATTCCACAGAATCTCTCTCTTCCGTTTGCATGTTTTCTTTCCTCTGCTGAGGTTATTCTGGGTGTTTTGTTTTTGTTTGGGGTTTTTATTAAAGAAACTGGTTTGTTGCTTATTATATTGAATCTTGTTTTTATTGGTGCAATGGTAAGTGCAATGTTAAGGGGGATTGACATAAGTTGTGGTTGTTTTTCACCGGATGGAGAGTCTTTGGGTTTCATAGATGTGATAAGGGACCTTTTTTTTATTCTTTTTGTCATATATGGTATGTGGGGGGAAAGGTATGGACAGAGCAATGATTAAATCTATTTTGAATACAATTGGGTGTGGAATTACGCGGGCACTTGAAGAATCTGGTGTAAAAAAAGAGGATTTTACACTCAGTTTGACCGTTGACAGCAAAGCCTTTGAAAAAAAGGTATTTGGTGAAGTTTTGATTGAATTTGCTAATAAGGTTGGTTTTAAAGAGGGGATTTTTGTTTCTTTGATATGTAAAAATCTTGAAAAAGAGGGTATTAAAACCGTATATAGGGCAAAAGAAAATCACATTGTTTTAAATGTGTATATGCCATCCAGAATAAAGGGAAAAGAGGTTGATGGTGAATTGAATCTGAAAATCAATGGAGAATTTCAAATATTGAAGTGCAGATTAAAACCTGAAAAGGTTTATAAGCATAAAATAAAAGTAAGATTCAGAGATCTTGACGCAATGGGACATGTTTCCAACAATGTCTTTCTTGTTTACCTTGAAGAGGCAAGGGTGGGATTCAGAGAATTTATTACAAAAGAGAAAGGAAAGGGTCTTGATTTCTGTTCAGTGGTTGCCTCCCATCACATTGAATACCTTTCCCCAATATTCCTCGGGGAAGAGTTGATTGTTGAGGTTTTCGTTTCTCACCTGACAAAGAAGTCTTATAGATTTAATTATAAAATTTTAAATCCTGACACGGGACAGCTTAAAGCGATTGCATACACCCTGATGGTTGGATACGATTATAAAAATAAGAAAGTAAACCCCCTTTCCGAGTCCTTTGTTGACAGGGTGGAACAATACCTGTTATAGATAAAATCGACACCTGTATTTAATTTCAACACCTTTATGAACTTATTTTTTGACTGAAATTGTAAACATTGATAAAATCTAAAATGGTACAAAATTTTTTAGGAAGGAGAGGCGGATGAAAAGGATCTTTGCCCTGCTTTTATTATGTGCGGTTCCGCTTGTGTTTGCTGGCAACATCAACTGTCTTGAATGCCATGGAAAGGATGGGGATCTGCCTATAAAGGTGGACAAATTTAAGAACTCTGTGCATTCTGATCTGTCATGTACCGATTGTCATGTTGGTGCGGATAAGGTTAAGAAAGGAGAGGATTTTGAGGAGGTGCACCCTGACAACATTGCTGGTAAATTGCCACAATGCACCGATTGCCATGAAGATTATGTGAATGATTTAAAGTTATCCGTTCACAGATCCCTTAAGTGCTGGGATTGTCATGGAGATATTCACACGGTAGGGGCAGATAAATCAATAACTGAAGACAAAAACCTTGTTGTTGAAATGTGTTCAAAGTGCCATGCAGATTCCTCAAAGTACAGTGGCAATGTTGAACTTGTTGCACATTACAAACACTCTCTTCACTTTACCAAAAAGGACAAAAACGGCCAGCCTGCTGCAAGCTGTGCAGATTGCCACGGTTCTCATAAAATAATGAGTGCAGCAGAACCTGAATCTCAAATTTACAGGGCAAAAGTTGCTGATACCTGTGGTCAATGTCATGAAAAAGAGAGCAAAGAGTACGCTTCAAGTATTCATGCAGAGGGAGTGAAAAAGGGTTACGATGAATCTCCAACATGTACCTATTGCCATAACCCTCATGAGGTTGAAAAGCCTGTTTACACCAAAAAGCAGGTAAATCAACTCTGTCTTTCCTGCCATGAGGATATAAGGCTTGTTAACAGATATGGTCTCAATTACAATGTCGGTTATACCTATAAAGACAGTTACCATTACCTTGCAATAGAAAAGGGAAGCAATAAGGCTGCTGCGTGTACGGATTGTCATAATACTCATGCAATAATGAGTCCTGAAAATCCGAAAAGCTCTGTAAACAAAGCAAACCTCGTTAATACCTGCAAAAGGTGCCACCATAAAATTAACGAGAAGTTTGCTGCAAGTTATACCCATAAATCAAGCACAAAACAGGGCAATATTATCAACTACTATGTAAAACTTGCATATATCTTTCTCATTATTGCGGTTATTGGCGGTATGATATTACACAACTTTATTGTATGGCTTGGTTATGTGAGAAGGGCATACAGGAAGAGAAAAGATGAAGAAAAGGTTGAAAGGATGGGTAAAGGCCTTCTTATTCTTCATACCCTGCTTTTCGTTTCTTTCTTCACCCTTGTTTTAACCGGTTTTGCTTTGAGATTCCCGGATGCAACGATTTTTAAAGTAATCTTTCCATTTACTGAAGAAGTGAGAAGGTGGACACATAGAATTGCTGCAATAATAATGATAGTGGCTTTTGTTATTCACTTTATCAGAATAATAATCGGGAAAGAAGACAGAAGAGTTCTCCTTTCAATGTTGCCGGGACCAAAGGATTTGAGAAACATCAGGGAAAACATTGCTTACAGTCTCTTATTGACAGAGGATTATCCTTCCTTTGGCAAGGTTACCTATGTTGAAAAAATGGAATACCTTGCTTTGATGTGGGGAACTCTTGTTATGATTCTTACAGGTTTAACCCTTTGGATGCCTGAATTGGCAGCTCAATTTCTACCTGCATGGTTTATAAAGGTTGCTGAAACTGTACATTTTTACGAAGCAATGCTTGCAACCCTTGCAATAATATTCTGGCATTTCTTCTTTGTTATCTTCCATCCGGGGGTTTACCCCATGGATTTTGCATGGCTTGATGGAAAGATACCACTTGAAGAGATAAAACATTTAAGGCCGGAGTGGTATAAAGAGTTAAAGGAAAACGGTGAAATAAAGGAATAATTTTGATTTAAAAAAAGAAATGAGGCGGGTTTTTTAACCCGCCTTTTTTTATGAAAATAAAGAGGCTAAAAGGGAAAGAAGCAAAACCCCCGCAATAAGGGGAATTAGTATGATAAAGAGGAGAAATAATTTTAACCCGATTATAATTAGGGCAAGTAAAATTGGAAAAAATACCAGAAATGCTATTAACCCCACCACAAAGGCTGAGGCGTAAAAAGCAAGTTTGAAAACAAGCTTTAAAAACCAGAAAAACAAAACAATTGTTAGAAATCCAAAAACTATTAGCAGAAAAAGACTTATTATCTCCATAATTATCCTCCTTTTTCTATTATTACGCAGACTGTTTTGTTATTGTTTAAAAAATTTTATTAAGTTGTGAAAAAACTTTTTTTTTAATAGAATAAAAGAGAAAATCTGGAAAACAAACCGTTTGGAGGAGATATGGAGAGAATCAGAATAGGCAATGCCGGTGGCTATTGGGGAGATGACCCTGATGCTTTAAAGAATCAGGTTTTAGGTGGAGAGTTGGACTTTATCACAATAGATTACCTTGCAGAGATAACAATGTCCATTATGAACAAGCAGAAGTTGAGAGACCCTGATTTAGGTTATGCAAAGGATTTTCTAAAGCATCTTGACCCTGTTTTTGAAGAGGTTGTAAAAAGGGGAATAAAGATAATTACCAATGCAGGGGGGGTAAACCCTCAATCCCTTGCAAAGAAACTCAATGAACTTGCAGAAAGCAAAGGGCTCAAAGGGGTAAAGATTGCAGTTGTTGAAGGGGACAATATACTTGATTCAATAGATAAACTTGCTGAAAGGGGTATAGACTTTTCCAATATGGAAACAGGCGAGCCTTACGATGTTATAAAGGGCAAAGTTCTGTCAGCAAACCTTTACTTTGGCGCTGCACCTGTTGTTGAGGCTTTGAGGCAGGGTGCTGACATTGTTATTACGGGAAGGGTTACAGATACAGGGATCACCCTTGCCCCCATGATCTACTCTTTTGGCTGGAAAACAGATGATTACCATAAACTTGCATCAGGTATAGTTGCAGGACACATACTTGAATGCGGGGCACAGAGCACAGGCGGAAACTTTACAGACTGGGAGAAGGTACCTTCATTTGAGAAAATTGGTTATCCCGTTGCAGAGGTTTACGAGGACGGTACATTTGTGATCACAAAGCATGACACCCTTGACGGAATGGTGAGCGTTGACACTGTTAAAGAGCAACTTGTATATGAGATGGGAGATCCAAAAAATTACATAACCCCGGATGTGATAGCCGATTTTTCCACCATAAAACTTGAGAGAGATGGAGAAAACAGGGTAAAGGTTAGTGGTGTTAAGGGTTATGCCCCGACAGACCTTTTGAAGGTTTCAATATCCTATGAAGACGGATACAAGGCATCAGGTGCGATAATAATTTCAGGCCCTGATGCAAGGAAAAAGGCTGAAAAGTTTGCCGAGATATTCTGGAAAAGGGTTGGGATTGAGTATGAAGACAGTTTAACTGAGTTTGTGGGATTAAACGCCTGCCATTATCACCTTGCACACTTAAACGAGGCAAATGAGATACTGTTGCGATTCGGTGTGAGAGACCACGATAAAAGCAAGTTTGAAAGGTTTAGAAGAAAACTCCCCGCTTTGATTTTAAGTGGTCCTCCCGCTGTTGCGGTAACCGGAGGTGCTCCTCAGATTCAAAATGTTGTATCTTACTGGCCTGCACTTGTCCCTCAGGAAATATCAAAATGGAAGGTGATTGTTTTTGAAGGTGGCAAAAAGGTTTATGAAAAAGAGGGGGAATGGCTTAAAACAGGTGGCACAGTGAGAGATGTTAAAGACAATACTCACTTTGATGGAATGAAGTTTAACAATGCCCCTGTAAAAAGGGTTAAGTTGAAAGAAATTGCTCTTGCAAGAAGCGGAGACAAGGGAGACACCTGCAACATCGGTTTAATTGTAAGAAGTGATCTTGCATGGGAATTCATCGGCTATAAGATAACCGCTGATTTTGTTAAAGATCTGTTTGGCGAGATTGTAAAGGGAGAGGTTGAGCGATACGAGGTTAAAAACCTGAATGCCTTTAACTTTCTTCTTCACAATGCGCTTGGCGGAGGGGGAACGAGGAGTTTAAGGATTGATGCCCAGGGCAAAACCCTTGCTCATGCCTTACTCAATCAATACATTGATGTCCCTGAAAATGTGCTGGAATCAATAGAGAGGTGATTATGTTTGAGACTGTAAAACTTGAAAAAAGGGGAAGCGTACACTATCTTACCTTAAACAGGCCTGAAAAAAGAAATGCAATGAATGAAATTATGCAGGCTGAAATTATAATGGCTCTGGAAGAGGTGGAAGCTCAAAACGGAAGGTTATGCGTTATAACAGGGGCAGGCTCTGTTTTCTGTGCAGGTGCCGACTTAAACTGGATGAGGAAGATGAAGGATTACTCTTTTGATGAAAACATAAGCGATTCAAAGAAACTTGCTTTAATGTTCAGAAAGATAAGGGAGGCTCCGTTTGTTACGGTTGCTGCCGTAAACGGGCATGCAATAGGTGGTGCTGTCGGGATAATATCCGCATGTGACATTGCAATTGCGAAAAAAGGCTCGCTCTTTTCCTTCGGTGAAGTGAAATTGGGGATAGTCCCTGCCGTCATTGCTCCTTACATAGTTGCAAAAACAAACCAGTCATCTGCAAGGTACTACATGCTTACAGGGGAGAGGTTTGGTGCAGATAGGGCTCTGGAAATAGGATTGGTGCACAAGGTTTTTGATGAAAACGACTTCAATGAGGGATTGAAAAAAACCTTGATTCAGATTTTAACAGGGGGAAAGCGCTCCCAGAAGACAATAAAGAAACTCCTTGACCACATATCTCCGGTCCCCTCTAAAGAGATTGAGGATTACACTGTTGAGGTTATTGCAAGGGCAAGGATTTCAGAAGAGGGCCAGGAAGGTATTGCGGCATTCTTTGAAAAAAGGAAACCTAACTGGCTGGAGGATAAAGTTGAGTAAGTTTGAGAGGGTTTTGATTGCAAACAGGGGGGAGATTGCAAAAAGAATATACCATGCTTTGAGAGATTTAAATATCACCCCGGTAATCCCCATTGTTGAGAGGGAGTTTGAGCAAACCTTTGACATTTACCCCTATGCAATTTTGTTAAAGGTTGAAGACGGAATATTTTTAAACGGTGAGAGACTTATTGAAATTGCAAAAGAAAACAAATGTCAGGCAATTCACCCTGGCTACGGATTCCTTGCTGAAAATGCAGATTTTGCAAGGCTTTGTGAACAAAGCGGTATTGTTTTTATTGGCCCCCCCGCAAACTCAATTGAATTGATGGGACACAAGGAAACAGCGAGGGTGATAGCGGAAAAGTGCGGTGTATCGCCTGTGCCTGGTTTTTCATTGAAAGGGTTAAATGAAAAACAGATTCTTGACAGGGCAAGGGCTGTTGGTCTCCCTGTGCTTATCAAGGCATCGTTAGGTGGTGGCGGCAAGGGTATGAGAAGGGTTGAAAACGAAGACGAACTCTTTGAAAACATAAGAATTGCAAGGTCTGAAAGCAAGCAGTATTTTGCATCAGAGGATATTTTTGTTGAAAAGTACATAAAAAACCCTCGGCATATTGAAATTCAGGTGTTCTCTTTCCCGGGTGGAAGAACGGTTTACCTTGGGGAGAGGGAGTGCACAATTCAAAGAAGGCATCAAAAGATTATTGAGGAAAGCCCCTCTCCAATAGTTGATGAGGATATGAGAAGGAGAATGGGGGAGGCTGCCTGCTCACTTGCTGACACTGTTTCCTATGTTGGGGCAGGAACGGTTGAGTTTATTGTTGATTCGGACAGAAATTTTTATTTTCTTGAGATGAACACAAGGATTCAGGTTGAACATCCTGTAACCGAGATGGTTTATGGGGTTGACCTTGTAAAGTGGCAGATACAGGAGGCAATGGGTCTTGTTGTAACTGTACCTCAGGATAAAATAAAGCCAAACGGTCATGCAATTGAGTTCAGGATTTATGCGGAAGACCCTGAAAACAACTTTATGCCCTCTCCAGGAAGGATTTTAAGGTATGTTGAGCCGAAAATACCCGGGGTAAGGGTTGAGTCTGCCGTAAAAGAGGGTTACGAGATATTTCCCGACTTTGACCCTATGATTGCAAAGGTAATTGTTTTTGACTCAAACAGGGAGGACTGTATTGAAAAGGCTAAGAGGGTGCTTGATGAATTTATCGTTCTTGGAGTAAAAACAAACCTTGCTTTTTTAAAGAGGGTGATTGAGCATGTGTCTTTCTTAAAAGGTGATGTTGATACCGGTTTTATAGAAAAGTATCAGGATTTCCTTTTTAAAGGGAAAGAGAATCCGCTGTTTTCATCTGAGGAGATAGCCCTGCTTTCCTCTCAATTAAAGTATACTGGGGAGAAGTCTCCTTTAAATTGTGAAACTGAGCCTGAATATCCTGATATTACAGGCTGGTTACCTTAGATCAGGGAGTGAGTATGGCAAAATATATTGTAAATGGGAGAGAGATTACACTTGAAAAGGTAAACAGGAAAGAAGGGGTGTTAAAAGGCTTTGCAAACGAAAGGGAAATTGAGATTGAGGTTGTTGAGCAAAACGGAATGGTTTTTGTAAAAAAGAGAGGGGTATTGATACCTGTTTTTTTTGCTTATGACAATGAGCAGAACCTTCACATTCACTTAAATGGCAGCGTTTTCATGGTTCACAAAAAAACCATTGAAGAGGAGGCAGGGAAAGGGGAAATCGGAAATTCTGGTGGCAGGATTGAACCCCCCATGCCAGGTAAGATTTTAAAAGTGTTTGTAAAAGAAGGGAGTGAAGTTGAGGAGAACCAGGTGCTTGTTTTAATGGAATCGATGAAATTGCAGGTTGAGGTTAAAGCACCATTTAAAGGTGTAATAAAGAAATTGAATATAAATGAAGGACAAACCGTTGGGGCAGGCGAGGTAATGGTTGAAATTGAAAAAAGTGTATGAAATTTTAAAATATGATAAAATGTTTCAGTAATCAAAGGCAGGAGGATTAAAAAAATGAGAAAATTTCTTTTTTTGGTTATTGTTGTACTGCTTGGGGTAAGTGTCACGTTTGCAGGGAGCACTAACAGAAAAGCGCAGAAGTATTACGATAAAGCGGTTAAATACTACAAAGATGGTAAATTCGGAAAGGCTGAGTCAAAGTTGTTAAAGGCTATTGATAAAGACCCGAATTTTGCTGATGCATATCTTTTGCTTGCAAAGGTGTATGCAAAAACAAGGCAGATTGACAAATGCCAGCAGTATGCCACAAAGGCTTACAATTTGAATAAGAATAATCCGGAAACAATGGAATTGATGTATGAACTTGCCGCATACAATAAGAATAAAGCCGATATGGAAAAGTACGGGCTTGAAATCTTAAAGATGAAGGGCAAAAATGCCTCAAAGGTTGAAATAGGAAGAATGGAGCAGCTTGCAATTCAGTATTTTCAGATGGGAAATATGAAAAAGGCTGAGGAGATCTACCAAAAGATAATGGAGTACAAGCCTGATTACACCTATGCTTATCTAAACCTTGGAAAGATTTTTATTGCGATGAAAAATTACCATAAAGCAAGAAACATCTTTGAAAAGGCCATAGCAAACGGTGTGGATAATGAAGACATTGACTTTATACTTGCTTCAATGTACTGCAATGAGTTTAAAGAGTATAAAAAGGCTATGCCTCTTTTTGAAAAATTGATTAAGAACAATTCAAAGTATAAAAAGGATGCTTACTCGTATATGATAAATGCATGCAAGGAAACGGCAAACCTTGACAAGGGAATTGAAATCTGCTCCCTGTTTTTAAAGGATTATCCAGATGATAAACTGGCCCCAGAGGTGAAAAAAAGACTTGAGCAATTTAAAAAAGTAAAAGAGGCTAAAAGTTCAAAAAAGTAACTTTTTTATTGACAAATACTTGTTTTTTATGTAAATATTTAAATATCGTTGTGTAAGGTCAAAAATTTGAAAGGGGGTGAGAGGGGAAAAATTCCAGAAGCAAAGTTAAATAAAGTAAAGTATTGAGGGGTTTTGTTATAAAAACCAAATAATTTGGACGGAGGCTGTCGTATGAAAAAGTTTCTTCTGGTATTAACTTTTATGTTGTTTGCTGGTTTTACCTTTGCAGGTACAACCGGTTCTATTGTCGGTAAGGTTACCGACGCAACTGGTGCTCCATTGCCTGGAGTTACAGTTGTTGCTACTTCTCCCTCTTTGCAGGGTCAGAAGACAACAACAACCAATGCCGACGGTAAGTACAGGCTGGTTCTTTTACCTCCTGGTGTTTACACATTGAAGTATTCTCTTGCCGGGTTCCAGGCAACTGTTAAGAAGAATGTAAGGGTTAACCTTGATGTTGTAACAACAGTTAATGCTCAGTTAAAGGAGCAGGGTGTTTCAGAGCAGATTGAGGTTGTTGCTGAGAAGCCTTTAATTGATGTTACAACAACAACCACAGGTGCCAACTACTCAACTGACTATGTTGAGCAGATGCCTACTGCAAGAAACTACCTCTCTGTTATTCAGTTGACACCTGGTGTTACAGGGACTGATATTTCAGGTGGTATGATTGTTAACGGTGCATCTGGTACCGAGTCAAACTACATTATTGACGGTTTGAATACAACTGATATTGAAAACGGTACACAGGGTAAGGGTCTTAACTTTGACTTTGTTGAAGAGGTACAGGTTAAGACCGGAGGTTTTGAGCCTGAATTTGGAAGAGCAACCGGTGCTGTTGTAAATGTTATTACAAAGTCCGGTGGTAACGAATTCCACGGTTCTGTATTTTACTACTGGAGGAGCCCATCTTACTCAGCACAGTCTCCAGAACCATGGTATGGCTCCAATTACCTTGGAACAAAAGAATATGACTATGGTTTCTCCCTTGGTGGTTACATCATCAAGGATAAACTGTGGTTCTTCCTTGCTTACAACCCATCTGTTAATGAGCGTTACTACAAAGTAAACAATCAAAAAGATTTAAACGGCGATGGTGTTGACGATGTTGTTACCACCGCAATGAGAGTCAGAGGCGAATCTGTTGTAAATAGAAAACTTGACAGGGATTACTGGTCATTAAAGTTAACATACAACATAAATGAAAACCACACAGTTGTTGTTTCAATGTTTGGTGACCCGAGAGATTACTATTACAGATCAGCAAGAGGTCCAAAGTCGCTGGATAGTAAAACATCTCTCGGTGGAACAGACTGGACAGTTAAGTACGATGGTATTTTGAATGAGAACTTTGTTGTTTCTGCTCAGGTTGGTTACCATTATCAGGAAAGGAAGGATCATCCTCTAACTGATGAAGGTAACGGTCAGCTGTCTTACTGGTACCACAATATCCTTGAAAAGGGTGGCCTTGGTTTTATGGAAGACACCGAGATGAAGAGGTACGAGTACAAAGCTTCTCTCGAGTGGTTCCTTGGCAATCACGATATCAAGGGTGGTATTGATTACGAAAACAACAAGTTTAATTCTGGAAGAAAGTACTCCGGTGGTCAGGTTGTAAGATTTTACAGATACTATGACTTTGATTCTGATGGAACACCTGATGCTGTTTATATGAGAAGAAGAATGTTTGCTATGGCTGATCCAAACGGAGAATTGGTTGATGTTTTGGGCCACAGGGCAACCCAGCTTTTTGATTACCTGAGAACAAGGACCAAGACTGAGTACACTGCTTTTTACTTGCAGGATAAGTGGCAGATCACCGACAACTTCATGCTTTCCTATGGTTTAAGGTGGGAAGAGCAGAAGATCAAGGGTAATCACCCTCTTTACGGTGGTGAATACACTGCTCTTGACATTGACGATGCTTATGCTCCAAGGATCGGGTTCACCTGGGACATCTTTGGTGACGGAACCTCCAAGTTGTACGCTCACTGGGGAAGATTCTATGAGTACATACCAATGGACATAAACAACAGATCATTCGCTCAGGAGATCCTGTTCTTTGATTGGTGGTTCTTACCTGCAAACGATGCTGATGTTAACGGAGACGGTGTAATTGATTTCTGGGATTTCAACCCTGCAAACTATAACTTTGATTACAATGTGAATCAGCCTGTTTTTGCTTACAGTTATGGTTACACACCTGCTCCAGTTTCAAAGAACATCAACGGGCAGTCAACAGACGAATTTATCTTTGGTTACGATTACCTTCTCAATGACCTCTGGTCTGTTGGTATCAAGTTCACCTGGAGAGAGTTGAACGACATTATTGAGGATGTTTCTTTTGACGGTGGTAACACATACATAATTGCCAACCCTGGAAGAGACATTATCTATGATGATGAAAATGGTAACGAGGTTTACATCCCTGCTGATCAGACAGGTTTCAGAAAGCCAAAGAGGAATTACAGGGCTTACGAGTTGAAGATCAAGAGAAAGTTTGCTGATGGCTGGACAGTTGATGCATCTATAATCAGGTCAGACCTCTGGGGTGATTACATCGGTGGTGTTCTTCCTTTCTACAGACAGGTTGACCCGAACTTAACAGCTGCATACGACTTACCATCAACCCTTGTTAACACAAATGGTCCGCTTCCTTTTGACAGACCATGGCAGGTTAAGGTAAATGGTCTTTATCAGTTTGATTTCGGGCTTAATGTTGGATTCACCTATTCGTTCATGAACGGTACTCCAATTGCTGCTTACGGTGATCCTGCATCTGATTACACAGGTTACTACGGAGAGTTCAGGCTTATCAGGAACGCTGCGCCTGGTCTTGGAAGAACTGACAATGTTCAGTCTCTTGACCTGAACCTCTCTTACACTTACGATATTGGTAAGTATGGTTCATTGACAGGTTACTTCTACATCTACAATGTATTTAACTGGAAGGCTGTAACTGCTGTTAACCAGAGAATTACTTATGATGTACCATCTCAGGATTACATCAATGCTAACTTCGGTGGAAGCTGGGATGCATGGATCAAGTGGATTGACGGAAGGTTCAACACCCTTGATGACCTTCTTGCTTACATGGATTCAGTTGGTATGAAGGTATATGAGCATTTCAGACAGCCTGAGGCTTATCAGACACCAAGGTACATCAGGTTCGGTATCAAGTATAAGTTCTAATTGGACTTAAAATTTCAGGGGGAGTTAATCTCCCCCTTTTTTTATTATGCGTAAGTCTTTACTTTATCATGCTTTTTCAAGGGGCTTTTCAACCGGGTCATCTGTTAGAGATGTTTTTTTGTCTTCTGGTGGAAGGTTTAAGAGGGCTGTATCTCTTTTAGAGGATGGTTTGACCCTGAATGAGGCGGTAAAGAAAGCGAATTTCCCTGTTGTTGAGTCTATTTTTCTTTCTATAGGAGAAAAAACCGGGGATCTTGAGGGGGTATGCGAAAACCTTTCCCGGTACTATTCAATAAAGGAGTATTTTTTCTCCAGGGTTATCTCTGTATTTATAAAATCTTTTTTCATTTTATTTCTTGGTGTTGTCCTTGCCTTTCTTCTTTTTAATTATGTTGATTCGCCTGTTCCTCGAAATTTTTACAGGGTTGTTATTTTTCTTGTCTCTTTTTTGTTTTTGATCCTTATCCTTTTTATGTTTTTAAATCCTGGCTTTGAGAGATATGTTTCTGTTTTTTTGTTAAAGTCAGGTTATGGCGCAGGTCTTTCTTTTGAAGAGTTGAAATCAATGTTGAAGTCCCTTGGATTTTCTTTTAACAAAGATGCCGGGTATATTTATCAACTGCTTTCTTTAAAGAGAGAGTACCTTGATTTCCTTAAAAAATCAGAAGATGCTGGTAAACTGGAGGATGGGCTTAATGAGGTTCTTTCCATTCTTGAAAATGAGTACAGAAAGAATTTAAAGATTTTTGAAACCTTTTTTTATTACCTTGCCATTATTGGTGCAGGTATAATTGTTTTTTATTCCATTTACCTTTTTGCAACCTTCTCTTTTTCAAGAATCTTTGGGGATCTATTTTAAACATTCCACTTTTTGAAGCCTTCCGTTGTTAAATTTTGCTTTGAAAACAAACCTTCTCAGGGTTCTGTTTTCTTCCCTTCCAAACAATTCTTTATCAAAGAGGATCAGATAAATTACCCTTCTTTTGGAATAAGGCGTGTTTTCCAGTCTTTTGAAAGTGTTTTTTATTGCCTGTTCTATTTCTTTTTTTGAGGTTCTTTTGTTATTGCGGTTTTTATTTCCGAATGGGTTTGAAACTGTTTTGTTGAATGAGAGATCCGCAATAACCACAACGTAGGTTTTGTCCTCAATTGAGAAGTCAACAACCTGAGTTGCCGGGCCTGTTATAAGGTTCAGGGGTTTTCTTAAACTTGCTTCCACAATGGAGGACAGATTCTGTCCGAAACCGGAGAAGTTTAATAAAACAATACACAATGCGATTAAGGTGTATTTAAAACCTCTCATAATTTACTCTCCTTGTGTTTTCGTTTTTTCTGTAAACAACGCTGTCAACATAGTTTTTAAGGCCAAGAAGTAACAGGTAATTGTCTTTTGCAGCCTTTTCACTTTTTAGGGAAACCTCTTCTATTTTTTTCTCAATGATTTTGTTGGAGTATGCAATTCTCTTTTCTGCAAGTTGCAATCTTTTCATTTGATAACCTGAAAATATCACTGTTGTAACGAGTATTAAGGTTGCAGCGATCAACCCTGCTTTTGTTAGCCATGGACTTCTTTTCTTTTTGTCCAGTACAATAACAACAGGATTTTCCTTCTCTTTCTCAATTTCTTTTAAGTATTCCCTTGCCTCAACAAGTTCAAGAAAATCCCTTAAACAATCTTTGCATTCTAAAATGTGTTGTTTGTACAGATTTAAGTTATTGTTGTCTCCCTCTCTGTAAAGGAGTTCCAGCAATTGTTCTCTGCTCAGGCAATTCATTTTAACCTCCCTCTATTTCAAGAATAATTTTTCTTAATTTTTTCAATGAAGTATATAGCCTGGTTTTAACAGTGTTTTCAGGGATCCCTTTTATCTCTGAGATTTCTCTGAATGTAAAGCCGTCTAATTCCTTCATTACAACAATTTCCCTTTCATCATCTCTCAAATGGAAAAGCGCCCTGTGTACAAGTTCTTTTTTTAAGGATTGTTCTGTGTGTTTTAATGGATTGGAAGTAGTTTTCAGACCTTCAGGCAACTCGTCTGCCTTAAATCTCTTGCTTTTCCTTAAAAAATCAATGGTTTTGTTGGATGCTATCCTGAAAAGCCATGTTTTTAAAGAACTCTCTTCTCTGAATGTGTCTATTTTTTTGAAAACATTTATAAAAACCTCCTGAAGTATATCCTTGCTGTCTTCGTCGTTTCCAACCATTCTCCTTATATGATTGTAAAGCATGCCGCTGTACTCTTTTACTATGCTTTCAATGTCGTAATCCATAACACTCCTAAAGACGCTGGGTTTCTTAAAAAAGTTCCCTTTGAAACATTTTATTTGTTTATCCGTATTTATTCAACGAAAAACATTCTGGAGGCATATTATGAAAAAGTTAATCTTGTTTTTCTTTCTTTCTTTTGCTTTTAATTTTGTTTTTGCTCATTCAGTAGAAAAGAAAGTGAGTTTTTCTTTCAAAGACACTTCAAAAATAAAATTGTTAAGCCTTGATTTTGTTAACGGAACAATAAATGTTAAGGGGTGTAAAACAAATTCTGTAAATATTTCCGGGAAGATTAAGGTGAGAGGGGACGATCAATCTGTTTGTGAGGAGGTTTTAAAGAAGGTTAAGATAAAGACAGATCTTTCTGGAGGGGAACTAAATATTTCTTTGAATTACAAAGAATTAAGGGATTACCTTGGTGATAGTGGCTTTTTTTCCTGGTTCTGTGCAAAAAGGACTAAAAAGGTTAATTTAAGTGTAGAATTGGAACTTACAGTTCCTGAAGGTTTTAACATGGAGTTTAGCGGTGTGAATGTGGATATATCTGTTTCGAACCTGAATAGGGTTGATATATCAACTGTCAATGGAGATGTCAATGTTGAGGATGCTGAAAAGGTTGAATGTGAGTCTGTAAACGGGGATATAAAATTAAATAGAGTGGTTTATTCTGTAAAATGCTCTGTTGTTAACGGTGATTTTTCTTTTAAAACCAGGTCTAAAAAGATCTCCAGTATTTCCTTCGATTCTGTTAACGGAGATGCAAAGATAAGTGTACCAGCCAGTGTTATTGGTGATGTTGAAACCTCTTCTGTCTCTTCAAAGACCACCTTAATATTGAATGGAGAAAAACGGAAAGAGCGGGATCTTAAGTACAAAGGCGAAGGCAAATGTGATATAGATATAAGTACAGTTAATGGTGATATTGTGATTGAGGGATTTTAATAAATTTCTTTTTTTACTTAACAAATTAAATTGACCCAAAAAATCAGGCGTGATAAAATTTAAACGATATCTTTCTGGAGGTGGGGATTGGTATTTTTCAATTATTCAACAATGCAGATGGTTGTCAAAATTGTTTATTACGGGCCGGGCCTTTGCGGAAAAACCACCAATCTTGAGTATATTTATTCTAAAACATCCCCTAAATCCAGAGGAGAGATGGTTAGCCTTGAAACAGAAACAGACAGGACTCTGTTTTTTGACCTCTTGCCCATAGAGGTTGGGGTAATAGGTGGCTTCAAGACAAGGTTTCAGTTATATACAGTTCCTGGCCAGGTTTTTTACAATTCAACAAGAAAACTTGTTTTAAAGGGTGTTGATGGGATTGTTTTTGTCGCAGATTCCCAGAGGCCAATGCTTGAGGCAAATATTGAAAGTTTTAAAAACCTTGAAGAAAACCTTGCTGATTTAGGGATAAATATTGATGATATTCCCATTGTTCTTCAGTACAACAAAAGGGATTTAAAGAACATCTGTACGGTTGAAGAATTAAATGAGGCTTTAAACAAAAAGGGTTATCCTTATGTTGAGTCGATTGCAATTACCGGTAAAGGTGTTTTTGAAACCCTGAAATTGATATCAAAGTATACCCTTCTTTCTGTTAGAAAGAAGTTAAACCTTGAGGAGGTTAAGAAGAATAAAGCGGTTTCCCCCGGTGTGAGTCATCCTGTTCAACCTAAGAACACTGTAGCCACGAAAAAGGAAGATAGGGAAAAAGAGGTTGTTAGGGAAAATAAAGAAAATATTTATATCTCTGAAGATGAGGTTGAAGTTGAAAACGAAACCACAAAAATTGATGAGACAATGCCTTCAAAGGAGATATCCCCAAGTGATGTGAGGGAAAGTGTGGCAGAAGAGGTGTTAAATGAAAGGGTTGAACGAAGCAGTGTAAAAGAGGAAACTTTAAAGAAAGAGGAGACAGTAAAAGAGGAAAAGCAGCCTGGAAAAGTTATTGCATCGCAAGAATCAAAGAAAACTAAAAAGGTTGAGGAACTTATAACTGTGAATTTTGATACCTCACCTGCTCCGAAAACCGAGAAAAAGCATAAGAAGAAAAAAGCAATAAATGATCTTGATGTTGATAATCTCCTTGCAGGGCTTGTCCCAACCAAACAAACATTTATAAAGCAGTTGGGATATGAATTTAACTCTCAGGAATTCAAGAGGATAAACGGGGTTGAGGTTGTCTTAAACTTTAAAGATGAAAGTGGAAAACCTGTAAGGGCTGAGAAGTTCTTTTTGAAGATTGATAAAAAATCCAAAACAAAACAGGCACTTTTAAAGATACTTGTTGATCTGATGTCATGATTAAGTCCTTTGTCCTGCTTTTTGTTTTTTTCTCTCAATTCCCTTCAAGTTTTTTAAATGTTCATTCTTTTAAAGTTGATTTTGTGCAGAAAACTGAAAGTCCGTTCTTCCCATCCATTGAGGATAGGGGTTTTTTGATTGTTGATGGATGCAGATTCAGGTTTGAATACATTACAAATGATAAAAGGCTTACAATTGGAGATTGCAAAAACATTTATCAGATAAATGAAGATGATAATTCCACTTTAATTTTCCCTTACAGTAAAATAAAAAACAACCCGTTTTTATCCATTTTGCTTGATAGGGGAAATTTAAAAAGAAATTTTCTAATAAAAAAGATTGAGGGTAAAGAACATTATTTTCGCCTTGTCCCCTTATTAAAATCAGACAATATGCCTTTTACAGTTTTAAAGGTGCTGTTGAATGAAAAAGAGGATAGAATAAAAAAACTTGAGTTAATTGATGAAACGGGGCAGGTAACTGTTTATACCTTTTCTAACTTTGTGCCCGATTACAAAGCAAACAATTCTCTTTTTACGGTTGGGGGTAAAAAATGAGAAAGATAATTGTTTTTTTGTTTTTGCTTTTTATAATCAATGCCAGTGCAATAACTATTAAAGGCTCTGTTATGGATGAAGCGGGAAAGCCTGTTAAAGATACCCCGGTTTTTTTCGTTATGAAGAAGGTTAAGTTTTCCTTTAAGAAGTTTAAAATGGTTGAGGTTGATTCAAAAACTATATCAACGAAAACAGATGGAGAAGGGTTGTATAGAATAGATGTTGATATTGACCCTTATTTCAACAGATTTTTTGTGGATTTTGTTGGAGAGGGTTTTCAGTATGCTAAATACCAGAAACCTGCTGTTGAGGATGTGACCAAACTGGTAGATAAGGGGATAGATATTGTTGTGAACAGGGTATTTAAGTATAATCCACGGTGGAAGGATGTAAAACTTGTTCTTGACCTTATTGGCAAAGATTCGCCTTTTTATAAGGTGCTTGAGGAATACGGTTTCCCCGATGAGAGGATAAAACTTGGAGATGGCAGGGAAAGGTGGAAATATTTTGATTTAAATAAGGAGATAATTGTTGGTGGCAAAGGGGATTGACCTTTCCTCATTAAACCCCTCCCAGCTTGAGGCAGTATTGTACAATGAAGGTAATCTTCTTGTTTCTGCTGGTGCAGGAAGCGGAAAAACGAGGGTTATTGCGTACAAAGTAGCCTATCTTGTAAGTGACCTGTATGTCCCTCATCAGAATATCCTTGCCGTGACTTTTACCAACAAGGCGGCTGGAGAGATGAAGGAGAGGGTGGAAAAACTTTTGAACCTTGATTTCTTTTCAGGTCAGATTTCAACCTTTCATTCTTTTTGTCTTAAAGTTCTGAGAAGAGAGGCACATTATATCGGATATTCAGGTGATTTTTCGGTGTGTGATTCTTACGATTCTATTCAGGTTGTGAAGGATGTTCTGTCCACCTTGAAGATAAAACTCAAACTGAAACCGAGGGCAGTTCACTCTGCAATATCAGGTTACAAAAATGGAAAGGTTGCGGACCTTCCAGATGAATTGAATAAAGGCAATATTGAGTTTATCGTTAATACCTATAACAATTATTTAAAAAATAACAATTTAATGGATTTTGACGACCTTCTTATAAATTGTGTAAAACTATTTGAGGCAAGGGAAGATATACTCTCTTTTTACTCAAACCAATTCCCATTTATTCTGATTGATGAATTTCAGGATACCAATTCAATTCAGTACAGGTTGGTAAAGCTGCTTTCAGCGAATTCCATTCATCTGTGCGTTGTTGGTGATGAAGACCAGAGTATATACGGATTTCGTGGTGCTGAATACAGAAATATATCAAGTTTTTTAAATGACTTTGCTCCTGTTAAGGTTGTTAAACTTGAAAAAAATTATCGATCAACAAAACCTGTTTTGGAGGTTGCGAACTCTGTTATTTCAAACAACACCAACAGGATAAAGAAATCCCTTTATTCAGAAAAGGATTTTTCAGGAGAGATGGTAATTTTTGGAGCAGCAAGACCTGATGACGAGGCTGAGTTTGTTGCTTCAAATGTCGGTAGGCTGATTGAATCAGGAGAGCCTCCAGGTGATATTGCAGTGCTTTACAGAGCAAATTATCTCTCAAGGCATCTGGAAGATTCATTGATGAAGTGGGGTATTCCTTATGTTGTTGTTGGAGGGATAAGATTTTACGAAAGGAAAGAGATTAAGGATATTCTTGCCTATTTAAGGTTAATTAACAATCCACATGATAATGTCTCTTTTAAAAGAGTTATAAATCTTCCCAAGAGGGGGATCGGGGAAAAGACTCTTGAAAAATTGTTACAGTTTTCTCCTTATTTTTATGAATCTATTGATTTAATACCTGAAAATTTCCCGAAATATCGTCAATTCAGGTCGTTTAAAGAGAGTATTGAAAGATTGAAAAGAGTTCACTTCAATAAAGGTTTTTTTGACACTTTGCTCAAAGAAACAGGATACCTGGATATTTTGAAAACTGAGTACTTGGGTTATGAACTGGAGTCAAGAACGGAGAACATTTATGAGTTCAGAAACATAATAAAAGAGTATCTTGACAGAAGGGAAAACCCATCACTTTCGGATTTCCTTGATTCAGTTGCCCTTGTTTCTGATACAGATACTATTTCCGGTGATGCAGTAAATTTAATGACTGTTCATTCTGCTAAAGGGCTTGAGTTCAATACCATTTTTGTTGTTGGGCTTGAAGAGGGGGTTTTCCCTACGGCTAAAAGCCTTTCGGATACAAGTAAGGTTGAGGAGGAGAGAAGGCTTTTTTATGTTGCGATAACGAGGGCTAAAACAAACCTTTTTCTTTCGTTTTCAAGAACAAGGGGATTTGGAAACTCAAGTTTCAGCAGGAATGTACCATCGAGATTTTTCAGGGAGTTCCCTGTGGATTTTTTTGATTGTAAAGGGGATTTCTCAAAGGAAGAGGTGGATTTTACGAGGTCATCCTATGCTCCGGATACCGGTATTTCTGATGAGGCGAAGGAGATTTCGCTAACGCGGGGTGATACGGTTGCTCATAACAGATATGGAGAGGGAGAGGTGATGAATGTTCTTGATGGAGGAGCCAGGGTTATTGTGAAATTTAAAAGGGTTGGGATAAAGATTTTGAGGTCAAACTCCCTTTCTATTCTGGAGGCTTAATGTGTTTTTCCTTTTTTTTCACAAAACTGATACGAGCATCCTGAATGTTCAGCTTCCTCCGTTTACATGCCCTTATTGCGGGGCAATGATAATTGCTGACAGGGTTTTTAAAATAGTGCATAAGGGTTTTTTTCTGTTTTTCCCTTATAGATTTACCGGATATAAAGTGGTTTGTGAAAGTTGCGGGAAGATGGTAAAATTACCTAAAGAGTTTAAGGGGTATTTGAATGATTGATATTGAAACCTATGTTGTTAATGCTTTTTTCGTAAACAATCATATTTTGATAGATAGAGAGAAAAAAGAGATTTCTTTGATTGATGCTCCCGGCATTTGCCCTGAACTGAAAGAGATGTTGAATTCAGGGTATAAGGTTTTGTGGATAGCGCTTACCCATGGGCATATAGACCATATTGCTGGTTTGAGAGACATTGTTGATTTAACAGGGGCACCTTGGTATGTACACAAAAATGACTTAAAGTATGTTGAGCATGCCCCAAGGGACATGTTTGCATCAGTTCTTAATGTTAAAGAACCCCCTGAAAACCCTTATTTTTATAAAGAAGGCGATAGTCTTTACATAGGGGATGCAGAATTAAAGGTTTTTGAAACACCGGGACACACTCCCGGCGGAGTTTCCCTTTACTGTGAAGGGTGCGGGGTTGTGTTTACAGGAGACACCCTTTTTAAACTCTCTGTTGGGAGGACAGATTTACCCGGGGGGGATTTTAACACACTTAAAAATTCTATCATAAGGAAACTTTACACATTGCCAGACAACACGGTTGTTTTTTCAGGTCATGGGGAAACTACAACAATAGGGTATGAAAAGGAAAATAACCCATTTGTAAGGATAGAGTAAATGGAAGAGAAGAGACAGCACAAAAGAGTGTATTTTTCCATTGATGAGGATTATGTACTTGAGATTGAAAGTAAGGAGAGTTTGAAAGCAAGGCTTCTTTCTTTAAGTGAGGGTGGAATAAGTTTTTTTGTTCCCCTGTCAAGAAAAAAGTTTTTTAAGAAAGATGATATAATATTCTTAAAAATTTTGAAAAGTGATGATTATATTCTTGTTGATAGACCTGTTTCTCTTTCTGTTCGTTATTGTATGGAAAGCCATGAGGGGAACAAACTTATTGTCGGATGCAAATTTTTAGACCTTCCTGAAGATTTAAAAAATAAGGTTAGAAAACTTGTTGAGGAAAAGGCTGATAAATTACCCTTTTGATTTGCTTTTTTCTTTCAAAAAATTTTTTAAAAATATGTCGTTCTGTTTTTCTGTTCCCACAGTTACCCTGAAATAATCTTCTATTCCATAAGGCAGAAGGTTTCTAACAACAACCCCCTTTGATTCAAGTCTCTCAACAGTTTTCTTTGCGTTCAAGTCTTTAATCAGGTAAAAGTTTCCCTTACCTTCAAGGTATTCAATTCCGTTTTTTTCTAATATTTTAAATATTCTTTTCTTTTCCCTTTCAACAAGTCTTTTTGACTTTTCTTTAAAATCCTCGCATTGTAATGCGATCTCGCACCCTTTCTGGGAGAGATAGGGCACATTTACAGGCAGTTTTATCTTTCTCAATGCCCGGACAACCTTTTCAGGTGCAAAGCAGTATCCCACTCTCAACCCTGCAAGGCCGTATATTTTTGAGAATGTGCGAAGAATAACCAGATTCTTTCTAATTGTTTTTTTAAAATAGTCAAGCAATGAATAATCTTCCTCTGAATACTCAATGTATGCCTCGTCAATTACAATTAAGATTTTTTCGGGTATTTTTTCTATTAGTTTTATCATTTTATCTTTGTTTATAAAATCCCCTGTTGGGTTGTTGGGGTTTGCAATGAAGATTATCTTTGTATTTCCTCTGATTTCTTTTAAAACCTTTTCAACATTTCTTTTAAATTTCTCCCCCGTTTCAATCTCAACTAACTCCCCGTCACTTGCCTTTATACAGGTTTTATACAGGGCAAATTCGTATTTAAAGGTGATGGCCGAGTCTCCAGGATTTAAGGTTATCCTGCAAAGCATATCAACAATTTCACTTGAGCCGTTGCCTATGAATATGTTGTTGTGCGGAATTGAGTAATACTCTTCCAGTTTTTTAAGAAGGCTTATCCCTATTCTGTCAGGGTATATGTTTACATTTTTTGCTTCACTTTTTAAAAATTCCACCACTTTTTGAGGGGGACCAAGGGGGTTTTCGTTTGAAGCAAGTTTTACAATGTTTTCAGGTTTAATTCCCCATTTTTCACTAATATTTTCAATTGATTTTCCCGGCACATACTCAGGGATTTGGTTTAATCTGTTTGCAAAATCAACCATATTACCCCTCTATGTTTTTCCTTAAACTGTTTAAGTAATCAAAGGCTGTTTCGCTGTCTTTCTGGTTTATTATGTGTTTTAAATACTCCAATTGCGATTGAACCCTGTTTATCTCTTTAACCGAGTGTTTGTTAAAAAGGATTTCGCTTAAAAGAAAGTTGTCCTCGCTTAAAAGCCCTCTTGCTATTTCAAGGTGCTTTTTGAAGGTGGTTCCCGGCACTGTTTTAATGTCAATGCACCCTGCAAATATAAAGGTTGCAACAAATGGAAGGGTTAATGAATAGGCCATTGTCCTGTCATGTTCTTCAAGGGAAAAGTGGTATATTTTTAGCCCTAAATTTTCAAACAGGGTTGAGAAAAATTCTTTTGCGTTACTGTCTGATTCCTCCATAATAACCACGCATTCCCCTTTGATTTTTTCAAGGTCTGCAAAGGTGGGCCCAAACATAGGGTGTATTGAGAAGAATGGTTTTTTTGTTCTCCTGTAATAGTCTATAATGTCCCCTTTCACCGATGCAATGTCTCCAATGGTCACTTTTGGGGATATAAACTCTTCAATCTGTTTGAAAACCTCAATTGTGTTTTTTAAACTTACCGCATTTATAACAAGGTGTGGGTTGAATTCGGTTATATCCTCAAGGTTTCTGGAAACAATTATGTTTTTCCCCTCAATGTTTTCAAGTTTCTTTGCATCAATGTCGTAAACAAAAAGGCTGTACCCTTTTAATATCTCTTTGAAGAATCTCCCCATCTTCCCCATGCCGATTATTGCTATTCGCATACTATAGCCCCTTTTTCATAGCTTCCAAGCCATTTATAAAATTCGGTTTTTCCCTTTACAAGTTTCAATGCTTTCTCCACATTGCTTTCTTCTGTGCTTCCTTCAAAGTCAATGAAGAACATATAGTTGTTTGGTTTCCCGCTTATTGCCATTGATTCAATCCTTGTCAAATTTATTTTGTTTTCTGCAAAGATCTCAAGTATTTTAAACAGACTCCCCGCTTTGTGTTTTGTTGAAAAGATTATTGATGTTTTTTCCCCTTTTGTTTTCGGTTTGTTTGATATAACGAAAAACCTTGTTATGTTTTCAGAGTGGTCTTCAATGTTTTCCATCAAGATTTCAAGGTGATAGAGTTTTGCACAGAGTTTGTTTGCTATAACCGCTGCCGAATCCAGTTTTTCTTCGAAAAGCATCTTGGCAGCCCCTGCCGTGTCATAGTAAGGCCTTGCTTCAAAGTTGTGTCTTTCCAGAAAGTTCTTGCATTGGGATAGAGCCTGAGGATGGGAATATACAACCCTGATGTCTCTGTAATTTGTATCAGGTAAAACAAGGAGGCTGTGCTGAATCTTTACAGGGATCTCTTTTACAACATAAACATCGTGTTTTGTAAGAAGGCTGTTTACATCTAAAATAGAGCCTCCAAGTGAGTTTTCAACGGGAACCACCCCGTAATCATAGTATCCCTTCTCAACTCCGTGGAAAACTTCCGCAAATGTGTTAAGGGGGATTGCAATTCCTTTTTTATCGAAACTTTCAACTGATATTTCACCGTATGCACCGTGTTCTCCCTGAAATGCTATAAGTTTGTAATCCCTGCTTTGAAGCTCCTTGCTTTCCTTTAAAATCACATTGAACAATTCCTTCGTGAACCGGGGGCTTATAACACCGTGTGCGTAATTTACAACATTTTCAAGCACCTTCTTTTCCCTTTCAGGGTCAAACACCTTATCTTTAAACTTCTTTGAGGTTAATGCAAGTTCCATTCTCCTTTTAATCAACTTGATAATCTCAAAGTCGATTGTGTCAATCTCTTTTCTAACCTTTTCAAGATTCATTTTCCCCCCTTAAATAATTATTTTCCCGTTAATTTCTTTTAAATGGTTGAAAAATTCAGGGTAAGACTTGGATACGCAGTAAGGGTTTTCAATCTCAACTCCGTTTTTGGAGACAAGCCCGCACACTGCAAGTGCCATTGCTATTCTATGGTCTCCCCTTGAGCTTGCTCTTCCACCCTTTACATTTGAAGGGTAAATTACCATGCTGTTTTCTTTTACCTCTATTTCAACACCTATTTTTTTTAACTCTTCGGCAATGCCCTCAACCCTGTTTGATTCTTTGAACCTTAACCTTTCAATATTTTTAATTATTGACGGTGCTTTGCTCTTTGCTGCAAGGGGAATCAGAGATGGGACAATGTCAGGACAGTCTTCAACATCAATTGAAAAGCCTTCTAAATCGGATTGCTCAACCTCTATAAGGTTTTCCCCCATATTTATTTTGCATCCTGTTTGTTTTAAAACATCCAGGATCCTTCTGTCTGCCTGTTTTGAATTGGGATTCAGGTTTTCAACCTTTACTTTCCCTGCAATTGCCCCAGCAACAAGCATAAAACATGCTGATGAGAAGTCTCCTTCAATCTCAATGTTTAAAGGTTTAAAACTTGATGGATAAATTTTGAAAACCTCATAGCATTTATTTTCAATTTTTGCCCCTGCTTTTTCAAGTATATCAAGAGTTAGGTCAATGTATGGTTTGCTTGTCGGATTTTTTACTTTGATAGTGGATAAACCTTTTGTCTGGGTTAAGGCAATAAGAAGCCCTGTCAGAAATTGAGATGTGATTGAACCATCTATCTCAACCTCTCCGCTTTTCAATTTCCCCTTTAATTTTATGGGGGGGAAGCCGTTTTTTGTTTCTATTTTAACTCCAAGTTTCTTTAAAGGCTCTTCCATCATATAAACAGGCCTTTTTAAAAGGCTTTTTTCTCCTAAAATCTCAATCTCATTTTCAAAAAGGGAAAGAATGGGGGTGAACATCCTTATACAAAGCCCTGATTCGCCGCAGTTGAAACTCTTTTCAGGCTCTTTTTGCAGACCGGTTATCTCAACCGTATTTTCAAGTTCTTTAACCTTGCTCCCCATTCTTTTTACAATATTTAAAGACGAGAGGCTGTCTTTGCTTTTTGACGGATTTTTTATTACACTCTTTTCCCTGCAAAGTGAAGCAACGGCATAAGCCCTCTGGGTTGTAGATTTTGAAGGGTTTATTTTAATTGTTCCTGAAATTTCTGATGGTAAAACCTTTATCATTTCCTTTCCTTTACAAAGTAAGGACTAATCTCTTTCATACAGTTTACAAGGTTTCTAACCTGCTTTACAAGGGTTTCAAACTCTTCCGGAAGCAATGCCTGTGCCCCGTCGCTTAAAGCCTCTTCCGGTTTGTGGTGAACCTCAACCATTATTCCGTCTGCTCCGCATGCAACAGATGCAAGGCTCATAGGGGGGATAAGTTCAGGTCTTCCCGTTGCATGGGAAGGGTCAACAATAACCGGCAGGTGGCTCAATGTTTTAACCACTGAGACAGCAGATATGTCAAGGGTGTTCCTTGTGTATGTTTCAAAGCTTCTTATTCCCCTTTCGCAGAGAATTACATTGGGGTTTCCTTCATTGAGTATGTATTCTGCACAGGAAAGCCATTCAACAATGGTTGAGTGCATCCCCCTTTTTAGCATTACAGGTTTGTTTACCCTGCCAACCTCTTTCAAAAGTGAAAAGTTCTGCATATTTCTTGCCCCGATCTGGAGTATATCAACAAAGTCTGAAACCCATTGAACATCTCTTGGGTCAATAACCTCTGTTATTATTGGCAACCCTGTTATTTCCCTTGCTTTTGCAAGGATTTTCAATCCCTTCAATCCCAGTCCCTGAAAGGAATAGGGCGATGTTCTCGGTTTGAAGGCACCGCCTCTTAAAATATTGCCACCGGCTTCTTTCACCGCTTTTGCTATTGTAATTATTTGTTCCTCGCTTTCAACGGAGCAGGGTCCTGCCATTATTACGAAATCCTTTCCAATTTCAACATCGCCCACCCTTACAATGGTTTTGCCTTTTTTCTTTGTTAATTTCAGGTTGTTCATCTTTTCCCCCTTTTTGTGTTAAAACAAAAAAGCCGCAAACCTTAAAGATTGGATTTGCGGCTTTTAAACAAAAAAAGCCGCAGGGCTGTCTGCCCTGCGGCTTGCATATTTTAAGCAGACAGCCCTTATTTAAAATAAAAATAATAAAAATAAAAGTACTGTCTGCCTGTTTCCTTACATCTTTCCATCATGCTATAAAAAATATCACACAATCTCCCTTTGTCAATAGAAATTTGCCTGTCTTACTGGTTTTACAAAACCCATTTTTCAATTATAATATTATCACTGTAATAAAGGAGGCGGTTTTGCCGTTGATCAGTGTTATTACCCCGGTTTTTAACAGAGAAAAGTATATTGTTGATACAGTTGAGAGCGTCTTGAGGCAAAGTTACAGGGATTTTGAATATATTTTGATAGACGATTGTTCAACAGATAATTCCCTTTCAATATTAAAAGAGTACGAAAAAAGGGACAAAAGGGTAAAAGTGATATCCCTGAAAAAAAATTCCGGGCCTGCAGGTGCAAGGAATGTCGCTTTGAAAAAGGCTGAAGGGAGGTTTATTGCCTTTCTGGATAGCGATGATGTGTGGCTTGAAGATAAACTTGAGATGCAGCTTGCGTTTATGAAGCAAAAGGATGCCGTGATTTCTTTTACTTCTTTTATGCTTATAAACGAAGATGGAGATTTCAAAGGTAAGATTGTGAAAGCCAGGCCAGTGGTTGATTTAGACACTTTTTTAAAGTGTACATGTATTGGGTTTTCAACCTCAATGGTTGATGTTGAAAAAACCGGGGAATTGCACCTTAATGCAGACACCACCAGGGAAGACTCGGAATTATGGATTAGGCTTCTTAAAAGAGGGTTTGTTGCCTATGGAATTGAAAAACCTTATGTTAAGTACAGGGTTCATAAGGGAAACATATCTGCAAATAAATTGAAGGCTGCTTATGGTACATGGGATATGTATTACAGGGTGTCAGGGCTCGGATTTTTTAAGTCTATGTATTATTTTGCTCACTATGCGATTAACGGTATATTAAAGAGAATTTAAGGTGATTTTTTTAATTTTATTTTTTTGTTTTATTGTTTTAAAATATATAATTGGTGCAGAATGGTAAATTTTTTAGATGGAAGTGTGATAAATATCATTTATTTATGTGGCTTTTGTTCTATAATAAATTGAATTGAGAACGGAAGGGTAAGAGATATATGAGAAAGGTACTTGTTGTTGGCGGTGCAGGCTATATTGGAAGTCATACAATTAAGTCATTAAGTAAAAGATCTTACGATATTCTTGTTTACGATAACCTTTCAACAGGTCATAGAGAAGCCATACTTTACGGAAGGCTCGTTGAAGGAGACCTTTCCGAAAGGGACAAGTTAAAGAGTGTAATAGAAGAGTTCAGACCTGATGCAATAATCCATTTTGCTGGTTTTATAGAGGTTGAGGAATCAATAAAAAAACCTTTGTTGTATTATTCAAACAATACTGTCAATACCATAAATCTTATTGAAGTGATGCTTGAATGTGGCATTAACAAACTTATATTTTCTTCAACTGCAGCGGTTTATGGTAATCCTGAAAAAACCCCTGTTGATGAAAATTATCCGTTGAACCCCATTAACCCTTACGGGCAATCCAAAGCCTTTGTGGAAAAGATGCTTCAGGATATATCAAGAAGTTATGATTTTAACTATGTATCATTAAGGTACTTTAATGTTGCCGGCGCTGACCCTGATGGGGAGATAGGACAAAAGTATAGAAAGGCAACCCATTTGATAACCAGGGCTTTGAAGGCTGCAAAGGGTGAAATAGAAAACCTTGAGATTTTTGGTACGGATTATAATACCCCTGACGGGACATGTATAAGAGACTATATACATGTTTCAGACCTTGCAGAGGCACATATTGACGCGCTTGAATACCTGCTTGAAGGAAATGATAGCGATGTTTTCAATTGCGGTTATGGACACGGTTATTCCGTGAAAGAGGTTATTGAAACGGTGAAAAAGGTCACGGGGAAAGACTTTAAGGTTGTTGAAACTGCAAGAAGGGCTGGAGATGCCCCTGAATTGGTGGCAAACAACAGACACCTTTTGGATACTTTAAAGTGGAAACCCTGTTACGATGACCTTGAATTTATAATAAAAACCTCCTGGAACTGGGAATTAAATCCTAAATTTTAGAACATAACCTTTTTCTGGTAAAATAGAGAGGAAAAAGTTAGAAGGGTTTTTATGAATCTTGCAAGGGCAAGGGTTTTTTTTATAATTGATCTTCTAATTCTTTGTTTTATTGTGTTCTTTACCTGTGCTTTTTATTCGCCGGTGAAAGAGCCCCTGGTCAAAGGCTTTGTTATAGTGTTTTCTTTTCTGATTTTTATATACACCTTTGATGGTTACGAGTTAACTACTGCTTATCCATATAGCATTGTTTACACATCCTTTTTGATCATAGTCTTTTCCTTTTCTCTGTCTGCTCTGGTGAACTATGTAATCTTTTTTAAAACCTATGGGCGTAAAATTTACCTTTTGATAGGACTGTTTTCCTTTTTATATCTAATGTTCAGGTATTCCGTTTTATTTAAGATGTTTGCTTCCATCAAAAAAAGGGTTTATGTTTTAGGAGCCATTAACCTTCCTGATTTAAAGGGGATTGAGGTTATAAACATAGATTCCTGTGATCAATTGAATGATATTGATTTTTACACCATTATAATTGTTTCTGATGGATTTAACATGGGTGACGATGACCTGAAGCAGCTTATCTCATTGAAATTAAGGGGATACAAAGTAATGACTGATATAGATTTTTTTGAATTCTTTTTAAGAAAAGTACCTGTGAATTTGATTGAAGCCCCTTCTTACTTTTTGAATATCAATGTTTACAGACATTATGAACACTTTTTTAGAAGATTGTACATTTTTGCTAAGAGGTTGCTTGATATTTTCGGGGCATTGTTTTTGCTTGTGTTTTCATCCCCTGTTTTACTGTTGACAGCAATTGCCATAAGGTTAGAAAGTGATGGAGAGATTATCTTTAAGCAGAAAAGAAGCGGATTAAATGGCAGGGAATTTATACTTTACAAGTTCAGATCTATGAAAAAGGATGCTGAAAAGGATGGTGCAAGATGGGCAACAAAAAACGATGACAGGGTTACGAAAGTTGGAAAAGTAATAAGAAAATTGAGGATTGATGAATTGCCTCAGCTTTACAATGTTTTGAAAGGAGATATGAGTTTAATAGGCCCAAGGCCTGAGAGGCCTGAGTTTGATGTTGAGTTAAAGAA
>JALSOA010000002.1 GCA_026986725.1 Acidobacteriota bacterium | reverse complement strand
CGAACCTTCATCAAAAACGCTTGTGCCGTAACTTTTTACAAAACCTTTTGCCTTTTCAATGTATTCCCAGTAAACCGTGTACATTTCGGATAATTTTATCTTTTTCCCGGTAATCCTGTAAATCTCCGACTCGTAAAAAGAAGTCCCTGAGAATGCCCAGCATGTGCCTGTGAGATACTGTGCAACAGGCTTAAAGTGAAAGGCTGATTTGAAAACTGCAGGTGATTGAGGTACTTTAACATTTGAAAAGTCAACAACAAACTTTCTCTTTGGCTCTTTTTTCTTTTCTTCTTTTTTTGCCTTTAAATACTTTTCCCTTTTATCCTTTACCTTTTTTATTGCCTCTTTGTTTTCATCCATAAGCTTTTTTAAAACCTTATCTCTTTTCCGCTTAACATAAAGTCCTTTGTTTACAGGATTAGATGCAAAAGACATTGATACAAAAACTAAAGCAATCAAAGTTAAAAACAGTTTTTTCATAAAAATCCCCCTTTCAAGCATTTAACTCAATAATATTTTACTCCAAAAAAACAAAAAGGTTTTCAAATAAAAAAATGGAAAATCCAATTAAGTAAAGTATGTTACCAATCTTTGTATTTGGTGCCGTCTATTGCAGTTCCCTCGCTTAAAGAATAGACATCATAAACATTTTGGCCACCCCAGGTGGTTGAATCGGGATCGTCCTGAACAGAGCGAAGCCCCCACTCTGCCTTGCCAGTCATGGGGTCAACCGGGATTCTTCTAAGAAATCTTATTTTTCTATTAACTGTTCCGATTATCCTTACACCCTGGACAAGGGTTTCAAGGTCAGGAGGATAACCCATTGATTCAGGGGGTCCTTTAGGTATTATTCCCCTATCTGATAACTCTTTGTAATGGTCTATCGCCCTCCTTATTTCTCTTAAAGCCCTTCTTAGTTGGATTTCTTTTTTCCTTTTTACAGTTAGTTTCAGGAAAGGCACAACCGCAGACGCAAGTATTGCAAGTATTGTTGCTGCGACCAGAAGTTCAATATAAGTAAATCCCTTTTTTTTCACTTAACTGTAACCTCTCCATTTATAAATGTTGAGTTAACCCTCACCCCATCGAGGTTTTTTATTATTGAGGAAGGTTCAAACTTCAATATCGTTTTCCCGGGAGAAATTGCCTGGAAGATTATGTTTGCAAGTATTCCAGTTCCGCTTCTTCCTTTTTCCCCTCCTCTTCTGTCAATTGTAATTGCAATCCTGCCATTTCTATTGTCCCATACCGGGACAAAAGAGGCATCAACCCCGTCTCCGTGCATAAATCCGCCATCTAAGATGTTTAAAACCTTTATCTTTGAGGGATCAAAGGTAATAACGAGGTCTGTGTTATCAATATCTTTGAAGTTTGTTGCAAACAGAGTGACAGAGAAGTTGTTTCCCGCCTGTTTAACCGTTCTTTTAGGGGAAAAAGAGACAATTGCAGGCATTATATCAACACTGTTTAAGTCTTTTTTAGCGCTCTTTTGACTATTCGTACCCTTTGTTTTCCCTTTGTTTTTTTGACCTTTTAAGTTTTTTACCTTAAATTTAATTCCTTCATCATGTTTGACAGGTTTCTGCTTACATTTTTCATTGCCATTTATAAAGCCTTCGGGCGGGAAATTGCTTTCCACCTCACTTCCAACACTGTAGGGTAAAAGGTCATCCTCAACAATGTTCGGTCCTCTAACTATGTGAGGGGTTATTGACATCATAATGTCAGTTTGTTGAACTTCTTTTGATGTGTTTGAAAACAGTTCTTTTAAAATGGGAAGGTCCGCAAGCCCTTTAATCCCATTTAATGAGGTTCTTTCAGAGTTTTTAAGCAATCCTGCAAGCATTACAGTTTCCCCTGATTTTACCCTTACAACCGTTTCAATTGTCCTTTTACCTATTACCGGCTGGAATGCTGTTTTGTCAACGATTGATGAAACCTCCAGTTTTAATTTAAGGGTTATATCCCCATTGTGGTGTACCCTTGGTTCAACCTCTATCTTTATTCCAACCTCCTGATATTGGTAGGAGGTTAAAGGTTGTCCCCCTATTCCACCATAATTGTTGTTGTTTGTCCCGGTTATCCCTGTAAATGGTGTGAAAGATGTGGTGGCAATAGGAACGGATTGACCTATCAATATTTTTGCCTTTTCACCTTCCGAAACCCTTAAAGTGGGGTTTGCAACCTCTTTTGCCTTTCCTATTGATTTTAAAAAATCAACCTGAAGGTAGGGGATTGCAAACATCCAGGTTGCATTATCAAGATTAATAAACTGCCCTGTGTTTGCGCTGTCGTCACCGCTTGAGTTTGGAATCAATCCAGCTCCCACTTTGTAGGCCGGGTTCTGCAGATCTGTTGGTAACAGCCCCAATTTGTCAAGGTTGGATCTGTTCACCTCAATAAGATCAAAGTCAATTGTAATTTCCGATTTGGGCCTGTCTGTTAGTTGTACTATTCTGTCGGCAATGTTTATCTGCTGTGGCGTGCCCATCACCACAACACAGTTTAGATCTTTGTCATCAAAGATCTCTTTTATGCCTGTTAAAAGTCTCAGATTGTTCTTTAATTTATCAGGCTTTGCATAGGAAAGGTAATAAACTTTTATAATCTTGTCGTCGTATTTTTGATGATTTTGTTTGGTATCTCTCAGAATTATTACCGTTTTTTCGTCAATTATCTTGTAAAAATTTCCACTTGCAATCATTAATGCTTTCATCGCATCATAGAAACTCATACCTCTTAAATCAATGGAAAGCTGTCTATCCTGAAAAGACTCATCAAAGAGTATGTTTATACCCGATGCCTTTCCAAGAGCATAGTAGATCTTCTTCAAACTTGTTGGCCTTGGAAAATACAGATCTATAGGTTGATCTGAGGATGGATTTAATACCGGTATGCCATTTTTCCCGTAGGCTTCCTTTTTTGCAACTTCAATTGCATTTTCATTTTGTTTCACCTTTTTTTCTTTCTCCAGTTTTGCAATAAGGGAGTTAACCCTGTCGTAAATGTACTGATTTGTGGGATCATACATCAATGCTATTCTGTACTCTGCTATGGCCTTCTGGTACTCATGCTTTAATTCATATTGCTTTCCCTTTTTTATGTGGTACTTGGAGGCATTGTTTTTTGCCATTTCCCATTTTATTTTATATTCAACATTTTCCGGGTGGTCTATGACAAGTTTTCCAAAGTGTTTTGCAGCCCTGTCCCATTGCTTCATTTTAAATGCGTTCATTGCAATCCTGTAATCTGCAGGTTTAAAACATGAAACGGATAAAAGGATTAACAAAATAACAGGTATTAGCCTTTTCACTTAAAAGCCTCCTTTATTGTCAAGTTTTATTGTTTTTTTCTCATTGAAACCAATATATCCAATTGTAACGGTATCACCTTTTACTTTATCAAGGGTGAATTTTTTGAAAAAAATATCACCCTTTTTTATGACGAACAGTTCAGGACCTTTTGTTATAACAATGGCCTTTCTTCCATTTTTCACAGAGATAATTCCTATAATTTTAAAGTCAATTGGCGGGGTGCCGCTTTCTTCAGATTGCTTTTCTTTACCAATTTCTTTCTGTTTTTGTTCTTTATTTTCAATCTGTTCAGATTTATTGTTGAAGTCAGGAAAACTTAATCCATACTGAAAAATATTTCTCTTTAAGGTAAATTGAGAATTATTTTTTGTTGCCTTATTGTACCTGATATTGAATGGCTTAATGTATTTGAATTTGCTCAGGACAATGTTATATACAGTTTTACTTACCCCTTTACCGTTTTCAAATTGAATACCATTATCTGAAGGCATCAGAAAAACCACAACCGCCACAATTACAAGGGCTATTAGCATCGCTTTTTCTCGTTTGTTTATACTCATCTTTCACTCCCTGTAATAAACGACGAGGTCTATTGTTGCCGAAATAGAATTTGCCTCAGCAGAATTTACAGATATTCTTTCAATATAAACTGGAAAAGGAATCTCCTCAAGACTGTTCAAGCATCTTCTAAAATTATAATAGGTTGTTTTGACAGGGATGTGTATTACAACTTTTATAATGTTGACTCCTCTTAAAAACTTTTTAGTGTAAGATATGTGCTTAAACTCAATATTGTACCTGTTCAGTATATCGTAAATCTTACCGGTTAATTGAGGAAAGTCCCCTTCAATGCTCTTCAGTTCTCTGTTTTTTATGTGTTTTATGGTGTCTTTTACTTTTATAACATCCTTTAAAATCGTATTTAAATCTCTGTATCTTATTTCAGTGTTTTTGAGGTCCCTTTCAACCTTTTCTATCTCCCCTTCCGTGTTGTGGTAAAGCATGTATTCTTTTGATGTGAAAAACAGGTAAAAAACAATGTTCATAAACAAAATTATTGCAAGTGTCAGGTAAAATTTTCTGTTCTCAAAAAAGTGATCGACAATGTATCTCATTCTCCCACCCTGTAACGCACAGAAATTGAAAATTTTAAAACCTGAGACCCACTGTCAATGGACTCATATTCAACAAATGGACTCGAAAAACTTTTGCTTTTGTCAAGGTTTTCAATAAATTTTAATTCAGCCTGTTTGGACTTTGCTTCTCCTGAGATGGAGAGTAATACAGAGCTTCTTTCAACCTTTGGAGAAATCATGGAAAGTTTTACATTGTCAGGTAAAATCTGTTCAAATTCGGAGAACAATTTTGCCCAGCTTAACTGTTTTTTTCTTGCAATTGAATAATAAAAGTAATACTCTTTTTTGAACTTCTTGTAAGGAATTTTTTTAAGTATTGATAGTTTTATATTTATCCCTTTTTCGTAACCGGAGATCTTCTGTTTTAATGCGCTTATCCTTTTGTGAGACGATGAGTTTATATAACGAAAATAGACGAAAAAGGTGATGTTAATCATTGTGAGCAAGGCAATAATTACAATGGGTAAAGCAAAAAACATAAACCTTTCTTTCCTGTTAACACACGGTTTTTCACTGAAGTTAATCTTCAAAGTCAAACCCCTTAAGTTTTTTTTCAAAACCCTCAATAAATTGTCTTGAACAGTAGAGTTTTTTTCCAATATCAGTCTTTAATTTTTTCAAAATCACACTCTCAACAATATTCACTTCCTGTTTAACAGGAATTTTCTTTACTTTTTTCCTTGATTTTATATATACAATCTCTTTATCTTTTATGAACATGGCGGTGAAGTAATAATTTCTGTCAAGAAAAAAAAGTGTCTTATTTTCCTCTTTTAAAAAGTTTTCAAATAAAAAATAGGATTCTGGCAGAATATCCCAGCATTTCAGATTTATAGAAGCCAATGCTCTGTTAAGTGTGTTGTAAAGGGTTACAGGGAGAGCGTAAAACAGAACCCTATCCCTTTCGACAATTCTATACTTTAAAGAGTAAGAATCAACTTTGTATGGAAGAATGTTGTCCAGTTTCCATAAAAGGACCTCATTTCTTTTGGAATGGGAAATCGGAAGACCGGGTACATCTATAACCTGACTGTTAAAAGCAATATCAAAAATTACAATTTCCTTAAAGGGATGCAATTTATGTATTTCTCTCAAAAAGGATGAGAGTGAGTTTACGGATTCAACCGGGTTTTGTATATTTTCAAAATCTATAATTCCCTCATTGTTTTTTTTCGTTAGTATATTCATGTTTGTATCAAATACTATAAAACTTTTTTTCCCGATATAAAGGTAATTCTTCATAGATTCTTTTCTTATTCAATAAAAGTTACTTTGTTTATCTCTTTCAAAGAGGTTATGCCCTTCAAAACCTTTTCCACCGCACTCTGCCTCAATGTTACCATCCCCTGTTCAATAGCCTTGTTTCTTATTTCTCTGGAAGGCCTTTTTTCTATTATCATCTCTCTTATTTCATCAGTCAAAACAAGAAGTTCTGAGATAACAGTCCTTCCAATGTATCCTGTTCCATTGCATTCAAAG
>JALSOA010000001.1 GCA_026986725.1 Acidobacteriota bacterium | reverse complement strand
TCAGTTAAGAGCAAAAAGTACCTCTTATTTGATACAAAAGGGATTTCTCCCTGTGGTGTTGTTAAAGGGGTCAAGTACATTGTTTATGTGAGTCCCAATGAGTACGAAAGGATTGATGATAATTCTGTGAAGATTGAAATTGGAAAAATTGTGGGATTCTTAAACAGGAAACTCCCTCACAGATCTTTTGTGCTTATTGGACCGGGTAGATGGGGAACAACTGACCTGAAATTGGGGGTTAAGGTTGGATATGGAGATATAAACAACGCCGCTGTTTTAATTGAACTTGCAAGGGTAAGTGAGGTTTACTCAACAGAAGTATCTTACGGAACTCACTTTTATCAGGACCTTGTTGAGGCAAATATATACCCTCTATCAATTTACCTTGATAGAGAAGAAACTTTCTTTAACACAGATTTTATTGTTAACTCTGAAAACAGATTAAGTGAATTACTCAAAGATTACAAGGATTACTCTGGAGTTATAAAGGTGATAGATGTTGAAAGGGAAACACATGGAAGATTACTTGAGATTTACATGAGTTTAAAGAAAAACAGAGCAATTGGTGTGTTCAGAAAATGATAACCTCAAAAGACAACCCCAAGATAAAGTATTTAAAAAAATTAACCTCAACAAAGCACAGGAAAAGAGAGGGTAAGTTTTTAGTTGACGATCTGAAAACCTGCATTGAGGGAATAAAAAAGGGAGCAAAGCCTTTAAGCATATACCTCTCAAAAGACTTTGAAGGTTTAAACATACCTGATGGAACCCCTGTTTTTCAGGTAAAGCACTCAATCCTTGCTGGTATATCAGGCCAGCCTTCGTTTTCAGGGATAATAGCCGTTTTTAAAATCCCCGATTTTTCAGAAAACATATTCAATTCAAAAAGGATAATTGTCCTTGACGGGGTGCAGAACCCTGAAAATGTCGGGGCTGTTTTAAGGTCAGCCTGTCTGTTTGACTTTAATGCTGTTGTTTTGACTTATAGGTCTGCCGATCCCTATTCGCTGAAATCAATCAGGGCATCAAAGGGGGGCATATTTCATTTAAAGATAGCAAGGTTGAAGGTTGATGAAATTGTGGAAGGGTTGAAAAATGTGAGCAATGTTTTCTTTGCAGAAAAAGAGGGAGGAATACCCTTTTACAGGGTGAAAAAGCATAATGGTATGGCAATTGTTTTTGGCTCTGAGGGTATGGGAATAGAGGACAGGCTAAAATCAATATCACATAAAACCATTACAATTCCCACAAATGAAAGAATAGACTCTTTGAATGTTGCTGTTTCCTGTGGCATAATAATATCTCACTTTTTTAAAGGGAGCGAAAGTGAATAAAGCAACCATACTTGTTAACAAAAATCTGTCTTTGAAAGAGAAATTTAAAAAGATATTTAACTGCAAATTTGCATACTATCTGCCGTCTCAAAGAGAGGCAAACATTGTTTTGAAAAAAATGAAAAGTAAAAACGAGGTTGTTGACCTTTTGAAAGAGCCTTTTTTCAGTTTTGCAGGGTTAAGGGAGAGTATAAAAGAGTTTAAAAAGCAAAAAAGAGGGATTTTAATAATTTACAATACATTTTCCCCATTTCAGGTTTATCCATTTGAATGGATTGGAGATTATGCATTGTTTCCTCTGAAAGGCTTTATATCGGGGGATAAAGGCTCAAGGGGTCACATACTGCTTTCAAAAGAACAACCTTTCAATATTGAAACCAACTTCCCTGGAATTAAAGGTATTGAAACAGTTGAAGCAAGGAGAAGGCTTGCCGAGCAGACAACCCTTCACCTTGTGAGAAAGATAGACGGTTTTAAAAGCCTGTTTAAAGAGATTTATTACCCCTATTTAACCGATAAAGAAAATGCAAAGAGTTTTTTAAAATCCAGCGGGAATGTCTTTTCAATAAGGTTTAAAACGAAAGATATTGCGGAGAGGTTTAAGCAAAAACTTCAACTTTTTGACAGAGACTTTGTTTACGGCAAAAACAATTCCTGTGTGAAACGGGTAAGAAATTGCCTTATCTTTTCAATCGGGCTTGAATCTGTTAACGACCTTGAGCAGGACATTAGAGAAGCAAATCTTAAAATAAAGTAAACTTTTAAAAACTGAAACAAAAACCATTTTATCCAGTAAAATTAAACTATCTGAAAACTCAATAGGGGGGATTATGAAAAGATACATTGTGTTGTTTTTTTGTTTAATTGCTTTTTATTCATTAAAGGCCGAGAACATAATGCTGAGATTTCCTGCATTGAGCCCTGACGGGAAAAAGATTGCATTTGAGTATCAGGGAGATATCTTTGTTTCAAACATAGACGGCACCAATGTTAAAAGGCTTACAATTCATCAGGCTTACGATGCCTACCCTGTATTTTCTCCGGATGGAAAGCAAATAGCCTTTACAAGCGATAGATTTGGCCACTTTGATATTTTCAAAGTTAATGTTGAAGGAGGTGTGCCCGAAAGGGTAACCTATTACGGCTCTCCCGATGTTGCCCTTGATTGGAGCAAAAGTTACGGGATAATCTTTTCCACATTGAGAAATTTCAGGCAGGTTGAATGGGAAAGGGAGATTTACTCTGCAAACTCTAAGACCAAAATCCCTGTAAGGCTTTTAAATGCGGTTGCTCAGGATGCAAGGGTCTCCCCGGACGGCGAACTTATTGCACTTGTTAAGGGCGAGTGCAGGACAACGAGGGAGGCTTATAAAGGATCTGCAAACAGGGATATCTGGATATACAATGTTAAAAAAGACAGATACTTTAAAATAACAAACTTTGAAGGGCAGGATATAAACCCTGTGTGGACCGGTGAAAGAAGGCTTTACTTTTTAAGCGCAAGGGACGGAAGGTACAATGTCTATTCCCTCGAACTAAACAAGGACGGAAGCAAAGCGGTTGATATAAAGCAGTTAACCTTTGTAAAGGATTTTCCCATAAACTTTATGTCCGCATCAATTGATGGCAAGGTGATTGCCTATGAAAAGGCTGGGGAGATTTTTATTGTCAAAGGGGGAAAAACGGAAAGATTTAATGTTGATCTTCCAGAGGATTACAGGTTTTACCCTGTCTCCAGAAAGTCTTTTTCATCAAAGGCTGAAAACTTCTCTGTTTCCCCAAACGGGAAATTCCTTGCATACACTGTTCACGGCGAGGTTTTTGTAAAACTTAACAACAGCAAAAAGACAAAATCGGTAAATATCAGCAAATCCCCTTTCAGGGACAGGGATGTTGCCTGGATTGATAATTATCACCTTGTTTTCTCGTCTGACAGGGCTGGAAGTTATGACCTTTACCTTGCAAAGTCAGAGGATTCAAACCATAAAGACTTATACACAAGTATGAAAATAAAGTTAATAAGGCTTACCGATTCCAAGTATGAAGAAAGAAAACCTGTTGTTTCCCCTGACGGGAAGAAAATTGTCTATTTAAAAGGAAACGGTACTTTGATACTTGCAAACCTTGACCTTGAAAAGGGCAAGTTGAGGAATAAAAGAGTGTTGCTTGAAGGCTGGGCAACCCCTGAAGGTGTCTGCTTTTCCCCTGACGGGAATTACATTGCCTATTCAATGGTTGACCTTACCTTTAACGAGGATGTTTTTATACTCCCTTTAAAAGAAAACTCAAAGCCTGTGAATGTTTCAATGTATCCAAGGGGAGACAAAAAGCCTGTATGGAGCCCTGACGGAAGCAAACTGGCTTTTCTATCCCAGAGAAACAGAAGCGATTACGATGTGTGGTTTGTTTGGCTAAAAAAATCGGACTGGCAGAAGACAAAGCAGGATTGGGAGTTTGAAAAAGAGTTGAAGGAGATTGAAGAAACACCGGGAAAGAAGGATAAAGTCAAAAACAGGAAAGCGAAAAAGCCTTTGCAAATAGACTTTGACGAAATTTACAACAGGGTTGTTCAGGTAACATCTCTCCCCGGAGACGAAGACGGAATTGCATTTTCAAAAGACGGAGAGAGAATATTCTACACAACAAAAATGCCTGGCAAGAAGAATAAAGATCTTTTCTCTGTTAAATGGGATGGAACAAAGGTTAAAAGGCTTACAAAAGACGGGATGGGGGTGTATTCCCTTACCCCTGACAAAGATTACAAACACCTTTACTTTTTGAGAAAGGGTGGAAGGATAGCAAGGATTGGCATAAAGTCTTCAAAACTTCAATCAATGCCCTTTACTGCATCTTTAAAGGTTAACTATCCCGCCGAATTAAATCAGATGTTTGAAGAGGCATGGAGAATTTTAAAATACAACTTTTACGACCCTGAATTCAGGGGAAGAGACTGGAACAAACTCAAAAAACTCTATAAGCCGGTATGCTTGAAGGCGACAACAAAACACGATTTCAGAGATTATTACAATGAAATGCTCGGCCAGTTAAATGCTTCCCACATGGGGTTGTATGGAAAGGGAAGGGAGAAGGTTGAAAGAGACTCTTTCGGAAGACTTGGCATTGAGGTTAAGCCTCTGAAAAAAGGGGTTTTAATTACAAAGGTTGTGCCTGACTCCCCTGCCGATAAAGAGTTTTCAAAACTCTATGTTGGAGACACAATAATTGCGGTAAATGGGGTTGAAGTAACCCAGAATACAAACTTCTGGTCAAACTTCAGCAACACTGCAAATAAAAGGGTTTTGCTTGATGTTGAAGGCAAAGACGGAAAGGTAAGAGAGGTTGTTATCAGGCCTGTTCAATCTTTGAGGAAAGAACTTTACAACGAATTTGTTGAATTCAACAGAAAACTTGTTGATAAATACTCAAATGGAAAACTTGGATACATTCACATTCAGGGAATGGATATGCCATCATTTGAAAGGTTTGAAAGGGAGTTAGAGGTTGCAGGCAAAGGTAAAAAAGGGCTTGTGATAGATGTGAGGTTTAACGGGGGCGGCTGGACTACAGACTATTTAATGGCTATTTTAAATGTCAAACAGCACGCATACACAATTCCCCGCGGTGCTGCAAAATCTTTGAAAGAGCACAGAAAATTCAGGCATTACTACCCGTTTGCAGAGAGGCTGCCGTTTTACCCATGGACAAAGCCGTCAATTGCCCTTTGCAATTCCGCAAGTTACTCAAATGCGGAGATATTCTCCCACGCATACAAAACCCTTGGAATAGGAAAACTTGTCGGAGAGCCTACATTTGGTGCTGTAATATCAACAGACGGGGAAACTTTAATTGATGGAAGTTACATAAGAAAGCCGTTCAGGGCATGGTTTGTATTAAAAACGGATAAAGATATGGAAGGGAACCCTGCTGTGCCTGACATAATTGTAAACAATCCCCCTGATTGGAAGGCAAAGAGAGAAGACTTACAGTTAAAGGCAGCCTGTGAAGAGTTGCTAAAAGAAATTGAAGGCAATTAAAAAACAATAGGGGTGGGAAAACCTGCCCCTTTACTTTTTTCTTCCTGTGTAATACCCGAAATACATTGAAGCAATTAAAACTATCCCGAATACAAAACCTGCAAAGGCTTCTGTTAATGTGTATTTATTTTTCCACCCAGATAGATAACCGTAAAAAATTAAGCAGAATAAAACCATTCCAAGCAATGCCCCTTTAAATCCCTTCTCTGCCGCTTCTCGTTGCAATCTGCCTGACCCAAACCCCAATAAAAAACCCATTGCTAACAATATCAATGCAAAAATGAAAACAACAATATTTTCCATCTCCCCCTCTTTGTCTATCTGGTTTTCTTTCTTACTCTTCATCACTTATTTTAAAAAATCATTTTTTTAAATCAAATCCTTTGGTTACAATAAATTTTTTTCATTACCATAAAAAGAGCTTTTTTAACAGAGTGGGCCAATATATCCCTAATGATCTACAACAAAAAAGTTTTTTCAAGAAAATGGCTCAAAAAACCTGAAGAAAAACTTATCTGTTTAAACTATCGATCAACCCCTGCACAAAAAACCCCGACCATTGA